>JAEWGY010000010.1 GCA_023388035.1 Bacillota bacterium
ACCCAATACCTAGACCTTGGATAATCGCTTCTTTATTGTCATTAGTTATTGTGGCCACTGTGTTATTATTTAAAACTTTAACAATTTTCATTTTTTCTCCCATAAAAAATAAATGACCTAAAATAAAATCACGAATAAATCATTGATTTTACTTTAGGTCTTGCCTGTTATCCAGTCACAATCCAGTTATTGTACTCTTATTATAACAAGTCAAATATAATGTGTCAACGTTTTCATTTTATTTATAATAACTAATGTGATTATTTTTAATAAAGAACTTAAAAATATTTAAATATCTAACTCATCTTCTGCTCTAAATAATTTGTCATTTTCAATTTTAAGAGGTAATTTTGGAAAATTAGCTAAGAAATAATATAGCAAAAAGAAATTAAAAATTAAACATTCGATAATATATATCTTACTCATGACTTTCCTCCTTAAGTAAAGTTGTACTTGACTTGGTTTGTGCAAATTTATTAGAAAACGCCCATAGATTAGAGCAGTTAATAAATAATTTCTTTTAACATCACTAACTCTAGTATTATTAGAAATCTTTCGTCTACTCACATTACCTACATTCAAATTTGCTTAGAACTGTCTATGCTTTTGACCTTTACAATAATAGATGTATTCACAACATCATAATGCCTTTATTTTATTTGACAAAGATTTTCACTTTGTAAACACTTCTTCTTGTATTGTGTTTAGACTTCATCGTAAGTAACTAAAGCATTATCACTTTTCACTCATGATCTTCACTAAGTCGTAAGTTTTCATTCATTCTAGTCTTGTATTTATATTTAAAAGTAGTATTAATATTTACGCTGAAAGCTTCTATCCATCAATTCTTAAATACTCCTCATTTAAAGTTGAGCTATCATTCGTGAATTATTAAACCATACCAACACAGCTGATTAAATATAGCCAATATTGATTACTCGCTGCACGATCTTGTGTTATCAGTATGATGGTTACCATGGTGGTAATTCCAATAAAACAAGTTTCTATTCGTTTTATTAATTTTTTTATAGTATATAAGAACCTTTAATTCAATATAAAAAACACTTTTCATATGTCTATATTTAAAAAAGGGGGGCTTTTTATTGCATCCCACTTAGTCATCTTATCTGACTTACGATATATTTTTCATTTGTTCTTCTAATTCTAGCATAAATCTATCATAATCAGACATAAATAGCTGATCTTGAATAATCCGATATTTTTCAAACTCTGTTTCTGCATGAATCTTAGCAATTTCAGTAGATACCTTTCCTGCATCTTTCAAAATACCATACTCAAACATTTCTATGAATCTGTTTAATCTCATTTCCCAATCTTGCATTGTTAGTGGTATATGTCGTATGGTCATACTCTCTGCAAAATCAAGATAAGCAGATACCATTCTATCAAGTTGTCCCAATTCTTCTTTAGATAAATAGTTTTTTGCAACAATAACATCGCTTTTTTTAATTTTCCCTCTAGGTGCATCTGCCCAAGTCGTTAATCCCATATACTCTTTTTTATGATCAGCTCTTTCTACAATCAATTCAGCCGCTGTATGGCCATGAACTGCATAATGCATTTTATTTTGAACCGTTGCATAAAAGCGTTTTGTAGAAGTAGCTGTTTTATCATAATCAATAGCAGTTGCATAAATATCAGTTACTTTTTGATAGAATTTTCTTTCACTAGCACGAATTTCTCTGATTCGTTCTAATTGTTCTTCAAAATACTTTTCTGTTAAGTATGTTCCTTTTTTAATACGCTCAACATCCATTACCCAACCTTTAATTGTGTAATCTTTTGCAATTTGATTTACCCACTTACGAAATTGAACAGCTCTTTCAGAATTCACCTTAAAACCAACCGCTATAATCATCTCCAATGAATAATGATTTGTGTTATAGTTTTTCTCATCTTCGGCAGTTATTCGAAATTTTCGAATAACTGAATCCTCTTGCAACTCACTGTCTTCGAATATTTTTTTAATATGATAATTTATTGTATTTATTCCCACATCATATAATTCTGCCATCATCTTTTGTGTTATCCAAATATTTTCATCTTCATATCGTATTTCCACGCCACTTTCCTTGTCGCCTATAGAAGCTATATAGGTAAGATATTCAGCTGCACTGGAACGTATTGCAATTTCATTTTTATTTTTCCTAGGCACTAATTGTCTCCTTTCGGTTTCATGTATATATTTTAACTCAATTTAAAAGTAGCATAAGGAATTATTTTCTTTCAAAACAGTCTTATCAGTTATTCGAAATTTTCGAATAACTGAATTTTAACATGACTAATAATAATTAATTTATTAAGCACAGAATTTAGAAATATTTAAATATCTAATTCATCCTCTTCCTTAAAAAATTTATCATATTCTACTTTTAAAGGCAATTTAGGGAAATTACGTAGTAAATAATAGATGAAGATAAAATTAAAAATGAGAGCTATGGCTATAAAAATTTTTTTAAATAAGGGATTAAAATAATAAAAGAAATTATTTAAGATAAAATATTCGATACTGAAAAATAATAAATTAAGACAAATTACAACTATGAAATATAGTAAACTTTGAACTTTAGTCATGACTATCCTCCTTAGGAATCATAAAAAAGAAATTAGAACCTTCATTCACTTTTGATTTTAAACCAAATTTATAATTATGTGCAAGTAGGATTGCTCGAACTATCGATAAACCTAAACCTGTCTGTTTAATATTACGATTGAATTTTTTTTCAATTTTATAATAACGATCCCAAACATATGGTTGTTCTTCTAATTTAATACCGATTCCCTCATCGATGATTTCGATTAAATAATCCTTTTTTTGTTTTTTAAGATTAATCCTAATTTCACTACCCTCCTCTGAATATTTAATCGCATTAGAAATAAAATTATGCAGTACTTGTTTAATCTTAAGTTTATCAGCAAAGATCAAACAAGGATCTAAATTAGTAATGAAATTATAATTAAATGAATTATAAGAATTAATGACTTCAAGAATTAATTTATCTAAATCAAAATTACTCTTTTTAAGATTAATATGACCTATTTCATAATTAGCTAAATCATTTAAATCATTAGTTAATTTATTCAAATAATCAACTTCACTGATAATTGTATCCAGGTGCATATTACGCTTAATTGGATCATTACCTGATATATCTTTAATCATTTCAGCATAGGCTGCAATATTAGTTAAAGGAGTTTTAATATCATGACTAACATTTGAAATTAAATCCTTTCTTAAATCATCAAGTTTTGATAACTTATCACTGGCTTCACTTAATGAATCTAATAAGCTTTGGTATTCATTAAAATAAGTTTTTTCCTTATCTATTTTAGGAAAATAACCATAGGAAATTGATTTAGCATAACGACTTAAACTAATTAAAGGTGAGGTGAATTTATGAGCTAAGTAATAAGCGAAGATTAATGCAAAAATAAAGACGATACCTGCAATATAAAAGATTTGATTATAAATGAAAAAATAATAGGAATCAATCGGTTCTAAGGTAGTATTAATAATCATATAATAACTAGCTAAATCTAAATCTATTTTTTTTGCATATAATAACATATCTTTATTGTTAATCTTAGATTCATAGGTTAATGTATAATTATCTGCACTGCTTAATTTATTAATTAAATAATCAGGATTCTTATTAAAATTATGCTTATCACCTTCAAAGATTTCATCACGATTTAGAATACAAGAATCCCCTATTGAATCAGCCCAGTATAATAATTTACCCTTACTATTAAATAGAGACAAACAGGCATTATTATCTAAAACAACCTTAAAAGCATCTTCATTTCTAAAATTATTAGTATTGATGATTTTAGAAAAATCATCAATAAAACTATCGATATTGGATAATTTTAAATCACGATAATAAGATTTTAAACTTAGGGCTTGGATTGTAAAGATGGTTATGATTAAAATGGAAGTAAAAAAGAAGAAGCTTAGACAAAGATTGATACGGATACCTTTAAAGATTTTCTTCAAATTTATAACCTATACCAAAGATGGTCTTAATTAAAAACTTATATTTTCCTAGATTTTTTCTAAGCATTTTAACATGTGTATCAATCGTGCGATCATTGCCAATATAATCATAGGACCAAATTTTTTCCAATAATTCTTCCCTAGCTAAAACTCGACCTTTATTAGCGATAAAGTAAGCTAATAGATCGAATTCCTTTGGGGTTAATTCAATCTTTTTACCTTCAATAATTAATGATCTAGCCTTATATGAAAAAGTAATCTCTTCATATTTATAAACATCATTATCATTATGACGATTTAAAATAACCTTAATTTTCGCAAATAACTCTTTAGGACTAAAGGGTTTAGTAATATAATCTTCAATTCCTTTTTCATAAAGATATAATTTATCATATTCTTCATTTCTAGCTGATAGAATTAATACCTTTGTATCACAGAATTTACGTAATTTATCATAAGTACTAAATCCATCTAAATCAGGCATCATTAAATCAAGGATAATTAAATCATATTTTGCTTTTTTTAACATTTCTAAGGCCATTAAACCATCACTAGCTTCATCAATCTCATAATGATTAAAATGGGCATATTCTTTAACTACTGCTCTGATTGAAACCTCATCATCAACAATTAATAATCGCATTAGACCTCCCTTCTTTTAAGTTCTATGACACTAGGATCATAGGCTGATAAATTAATTTTTATTTTAATTTCATAATAATCTTCAAAAAGTTCTAAATCCTTACTATTAGGAAAATATTTTAATCGATAATGATTATCGAAGGTATAAAATTCAAAAGCAAAATAATTATTCCCTTTAGTATCAAGATATTTTTTAATATTTTTAATAAAGCCACTTAGTCTAAGAATTCGATATGATCTTTTAGTGAGAATCTTAAATTCTAATTCCTGATCTGTAGTATAATTATATCGCTTTTTAAAGATCGCATTCGTTTTTTGATTAGGCATGAAATTAAATACTTCATATTCCATCTTTATTTTTTCTAAAAGTGAATATTCTTCATTAATGATACTAGGTAAATCATTAAGCATAAAGTAATTAAGTAATAAATCATTAAATCTTAAAAGCATTGATTTACGAGTTTCTTTAAGGGAATCTAATGCTCCAGCTTTAATTAATAATTTAAAACCATTATTAAAGAAACTCTCTAAATCTTCAATTAAAACCTGACCTAATCTTTTATTTAAAATCCTTTTACTATCCATTCTTATTTCATTAACGATTAATTCAACTAAGCTATTTAAATCATTAAAACCATAATTATCTCTTATTTTGATAATAAGATTAATTAAACGCTCATCAAGATTTGCGATAGTATTAAATCCTAATCTCAGTGAATTATCTTCAATCATTGTTTTAGCATGTGATTTTAAAATATCAACACTCCTAACTTCTACCTTAAGATTTACTAATTCATAGTAAGCTTTAATTAAAAATTCTCGATTTTCCTTAGAATCAAAATTATTAAATTCATTAATTGCAGCAAAATAATATTCTAGGGGGAAGTAGGTTTTTAAATAAATTTCATAATAGATAACTTTAGCATAGGCAATAGCATGTGATTTATTAAAACCATAATCACCAAAATTAAGAATTCTTTTAAAAACATCATTTGCCATTACTGGATCAACACCCTTATTAATAGCTCCATCAGTAAATTGCTTATTAAATCTCTTAATGCCAGCCATATCTTTTTTAGATATTGCACGCCTTAAACTATCAGCATCACTAAGACTAAGTCCCGCAAAGCTACTAGCAATTTCTAAAACCTGCTCCTGAAATAATAAATCATAAGCAGTTTTACTTAAAATTTTATTCAAAGCTTGATTCTTAAGATCTATCTTATGATTTCGATTGTTTAAAAATTTATTAACTGAATCATAGGAATTAGCATCCTCACTAGCACCAGCGCTAGCTCCTGGTCTTACTAAGGAAATCAGAATAGCAATTTCTTCTAAATTCTTCGGTTTAAAAAAGCTAAGCAATTTTTGATGCCTTAAAGTTCCTAACTGAAAGAGTTTAAGATTTAGTCCTTTAGCTAAATTCTGATAAACTTTTTGATCATTTAAAGCGATCTTATGAATAGTAAAGGATGTTTGTTTTTTTCTGATTAATTCAATTATTTCTGAAATAAAATCCAAATGCAGATTTGATAAAAAATCAAATTTAACTAAGCCTAATTTTTCTAATTGCTTAGCCTCATTTAAGGAAATATATAAGTCTTCATCATTTAAATAATCAAGTGATAGATATTCATCAAGATCCTTAGCTGTAATTATAATACCAGAGGTATGAATCTGATTAATAATAGGTAGTGATTCTAATTTTAAGGCAGTTTCATAGATTTCTTGATATAAGCTTGAAGCATCAATTCTAAGTTTAAATTCTCTAATATTTTCATAGGCTGATTTTAAATCATATTTCTTTTCATCAATGATTCGCTTAATATTCTTACTAATAAAATTATCACTTTTAACCTTATATGCAGCTAGTATTTCATCGATGATTTTCTTAGTTTTTAGATGATTATAGGTAGCTATTTTTATTACTCTTTTATAGCCATAAAGTTTTTTAAAATAATCGTAGATGATAGCTCTTTTATTAGATGGCATATCAATATCGATATCCGGTAATTCACTGCGGTATTCATTTAAAAAACGCTCAAATACTAAATCATATTCAATGGGATCAACATCAGTAATGCATAATAAATAGGCAACTAAAGAGCCGGCCGCACTACCCCTACCAGGACCTATTAAAATATCCTTTTTACGAGCATAAGATATCGCATCAGCAACAATTAAAAAATAATCGGCAAAGCCTTTTTCATTGATTAGTTTTAATTCCTTATTTAATCTTTGATGATATAAATCAAGTTTACTAAGTTTATTAGAAGCTAATCTACGCCTTAGCATTTTAAAGCACATTATTTTTAAATATTCAATTGAACTAAGTTTATATTTATTCTCAAAAATCGGTAGATGATGATCTTTAAAAATCTCAATATTACTAAAACTATCCAGTAGTTTATTCGTATTTTCCTTAATAAAATGTGGGAAAATAGCATTATATTCC
>JAEWGY010000013.1 GCA_023388035.1 Bacillota bacterium
CTATTTGATAACTCATCCTTTAATTCTAATTTAAATTGATTTAAATAATTATTTTTTAATTGCTTAAATAGTAAAATTATCATTAGCATTAAAAAAATAAGAAAGATAATAACAAGATATAAAATAAAATTTTGATCCATATTAATCCTCAAAATATTCATAATCAAAAAGAAGATCGATCTTCTCTGATTTTCTTTTTTTATTTTTATAATTAATCGCAACAAAAAATAACTTTATTGAGATTATAAAAATGATTATCGCAACTATAAATGAAATGTAATCGTTAATTGTCTCTAACATGGTTTCTATAATAATTATATACTTTTTTAGCTAATTTATAACCTAAAACTTCAGCTAGTTTTTCTTCATTAGCATTTTTTATGGCATTTAATGATTTAAAATGTTCCCATAAAAGCATTAAACGTTTCTCTCCTATTCCTTCTATTTTTAATAATTCATCATTGATTAATTGTTTAGTTCTTAATTTCTTTTGATAATTTAAGACAAAACGATGAACCTCATCTTGAATGGAAGTTAGAAAGAAAAAAATCTTACTATTATGAGCAATTTTAATTTCCTCAAAATTCTCATTAAGCAATTTTGAAGTATGATGCTTCTCATTTTTTACTAAAGCAAGTAAAATAATATCTAAATTATATTTATCTTTAATTTCCTTAGCTATTTTTAACTGATTATAACCACCATCAACAATTAAAATATCAGCTAATTTATCACCACTATGATATTTTCGATGATAATAACGATCTAATGCTTCATACATTAAGGCTAGATCATCGGCTCCATCATGCACTTTAAATAATCGATAATTCTTAGTTAAAGGTTTAAAATCCTTAAAATAAACTAATGCTGAGACACTATTCTTAGAACCGAAATGACTATTATCAATCATTTCAATATCAGTTATATTTTTATTAAAAATAGTCTTAAAATCTAGTTTTAATTGTTCATAATAATTATGAGATTTAATAATTATTTTTTCAAAGTGTTTAAAATATTCCTCAGCATTTTGTTTAGCTTGCATTAAAAAATTATATTTAACACCTTTAGTAAATGCGGTTATTTTATATTCATCTTGATCTTGTAAATCAGTTATAAATTCTTTATCAACAACCAGTTCACCAGGAAAAGGATGCTTTTGGTAATATGAATAAATAAAATTAGCAATCGCATCATTAAGATCACCATTAAGATCATAGCTGTGTATTTGCTTATTTAATAATTTCCCTACACGGATATTAAGTAAACACAATACCAAATTATGATCTTTAAGATAATAAGACAAAACATCAATATTAGTATTGGAATTAAGTTCAACATTTTGACTAATCATTAAATGATTAATATCTAATATTAATTCATGATGTATCTTCGCAGCTTCATAATTTAATTCAGCTATTGCTTTATCTCTTTTAGCTTCTAAAATGCTTATTTGCTCAGCTATATCACCTTTTAAAAACTTTATGATTTTATTTCTAAGCTCATTTAAAACCTGCTTTTCAATATCTTTAATACAGTATCCTAGGCAAAGATTTAAATGATAATACATGCATTCTTTCTTAGGTAAAATAACACATTTTCTAGTTTGAAATAACTTATCTAAAAGATTAACTACTGCTCTTGCTGATTTAGCACTTGGATAAGGACCGAATAATTTTCCTTTAAGCTTTTTATGTTTACTCGCCCTTACTACTCTTAGACGAAAATATTTTTCATCACTAATAAAAATATAGGGATAAGATTTATCATCTTTAAAAATAATATTAAAGCGTGGATTGTGTAATTTGATTAAATTGTATTCTAATATCAAGGCTTCTTTTTCATTATTAGTAATAATAAAATCGAAATCTTCAATTAAGGAAACCATCTTACTCGTCTTAAAATCATGACTGCCTTTAAAATACTGATTTACTCTTTTGTATAAGTTTTTAGCCTTACCAACATAGATAATTTTATCATCACTATCCTTCATTAAATAGCAGCCCGGCTTGGTACTTAAATTTTTTAATTTACTCTTTAATAAATCATTCATTTAAGTACAATCTCCGTTGCTCCATAACCCCCTTTAAAAGGTGGAGCAATATTAAAACTCTTAATTTTATGATCTTTTTTAAGAAATTGATGGATGCTACTCCTTAATACCCCTGATCCAACACCATGAATGACATGACCATAATGAACTTTTGCTCTAATAAGATCATCAATATATTTAGCTAATTTTTCTAATGCCTCCTTAGAATTTAAACCTATAACATTTAAATCCTTAGGTTTAGCTATAAATTCAGATTCTTTGTGCTGATATTTTTTCTCTTTAATTTCGTTTATTTTCTGAACCTTATCAATATCAAGATTGAAATTTAAATTCTTACTTGCTACAGTGATTTTATTATTATTCTTTTTAATAACCTCACCTATCACACCGCTACTGATGATTCTAACCTTATCACCGATATTAATATTAATCTCCTCTTTTTTAATTAAGTCAATTTTATTTTCTTCAATTGCCTTATATTTTTTCTTTTTGTCATTAATTTGAATAACCTCTTCTTTTTGTTTTTCTAAAAAATCATTAAAATCAAAAAGTTTATCTTCAATAGCTTTAATAATAATTGGATTATATTTATTTCTTTCTGCTATAAATTTATTTTTTTCTACTTCAAATAATTCTTTTTCTTGGTTGATTGCTATTTTTTCCTCTTCTAACTCTGATCTTAATTTATTTAATTCCATAATAACTTTATTTTGACTTAGTTTATCCTCATTAAGCTGTTTTTCAATTTGTTTAATAAACTCAAGATCATCTAAGTAAAATTTTGCGATTTCTAAGGAATTTGAATAACCATAATTATTCTCCAAATAACGATAGGTCGGTTTTAAATTATCCTTATCAAATTCAACGCTTGAAAGTAATGTTTTGGGATTGTTAAAAGCATAATCCTTAACCTTAGTAAAGTGAGTGGTCATAATAAATTTATATGAATTATTAACTAGGTACTCACTAAAGGCTAGAGCCAATGATTCACCTTCACTAGGATCAGTACCATTACCTAATTCATCAATTAAAATAAAAGAATTATGATCTGCATTTTTCATTATATAATTTAATTTTTTAAGTGAGGCACTAAAAGTTGAAAGCGATTCTTTAACCGATTGTGATTCATCAATTAAAAACATAATTTCATTAAAAAGCGCAAGATTAGCCTTACTTGCGAAAACACCACAACCAATATATGCCATCATATGAGCGAGTGCCATTATTTTAAGTGCTATTGTTTTACCACCAGTATTTGATCCAGATATTACTATCCCGATGATATCCTTTCCTAAATGATAATCATTATATACTATTTCTTTTTTTATCAAAGGATAGTAAGCAGCTTTTAATTTAATTTCTTTTTCTTTATTAAATTCAGCAATACATAAATTATTATTTAAGGTATATCTAGCCTTAGCCATTACTACATCTAATTTAATTATTAATTCAATATTATCATTATAAAAAAGATTATTATTAAAAAGGTATTTACTTAAGGATTTAAGTAAATGAAAAAGCTCTTCTTCTTTAGCTTTTTTTAAATTTAATAACTCATTATTAAGCGAAACTAAAATATTTGGTTCAAAGTAGATACCTAAACCAGAACTAGTTTCTCCATGTATTAACCCTTTTAAACTATTTTTATAAGTTGGTTTAATTAAAAGACAATAACGCTCGTCACGTTCATAGATATTATTTTCATGAATGATATTTTCATTCTGGTTAATAAATTTTAAAGCTGAATTATTTATTCTTAAAGTAAGAACATTAATTTCCTTATTAAGATAAGCTAGCTTTTCACTAGCATCTTTTTTGATTATATAATTACTATCAAAGATTTTCTCGAATAAGTGAATATATTCTTTATCATATACAATATTAGAAATATAATCATTTAAAAGATCTATCTCTTTGTTATGAAATAGTTTTAAAATTTTTAAAATATTAATATTATGCTTATATAGATTAATTAATTCATCCTTTTGGAGGAATGATTTATTTTTTAACTTAGTGATGATACTTTCTAAATTATTAAATTCACTGAAATAACAATGATTACCATCGGCAATTATTTTATAAGCCTCTTTTAATTCTTCATTATTGCGTTTAATTTGTAAAGGATTATAATCAATAACTTGTTTTTGAATCGCTTCTTTACTAAGTTTAAAGGAAGCGAAAGTAGAAATATCAAGTAGAATTTCGTTAAAGTCAGCTAATTTCATGAATTCTTAACCATTGTGATAAATGTTTCTAAGTCAATTCCAGTCTTATCCTTAAATTCACTAGCATTAATACCGGTATTGCTTTCAAAACTCGCTTCATCATGAATACCCTTAACGTTAAAAAAGTATTTCACATATTCTAAATTCTTAGTGTTCTTTAAAAAATCATTAATCTTATTTAAAGGAATATTTGAAAAATTATTTTTAAAATAAGTCCCTATTTTATCAGCGTAATTATGCACATAATGAATCATTGTTTTTTCTTTAATTTCATCCCCATTAGAAATTAAAACTAAACTGCTTCCTGAAATAATAGTGATAATAAAAATCATCTTCACTAGACCAAAAAATAAACCTAAAAGACGATTAACTTTACCGATGATAATAATATTATTGAAAATTTTAAAGATTTTTTTAACAAAGAAAAATATAATAATACCACTAATAAAAATAATTAAAAACCAGATAATAGTATTAATTAAATTTTCAAAACCTAAAATCCTTAAGATTAATTGATCATCTAATTTAAATAAACGATAATTGCTTGCTAGTAAGGGAGCAAAAATAAAACTGATTGTTAGAATGATAATTCCTGCTATTAAACTGAATAATTCATAAATAAAACCATTTTTATAGCCCTTATAAGCTGCAAAAATTAATAATAAGCAAATAACAATATTGATAAAAATAAAGTAACTTTCTTGAATATACATATTTATATTATACAAAATATTATCCTTAAGGTGTATATTATAGTATTTAAATAAATAATATGCTAGAATTCTATTATGAATTTAAGTAAAACAAGAATCAGAATAAATTTTATCAGTTTATTCGCGATCTTTCTAGCAATTGATTTAGTAGTAGGTGCTATTTTCTTTGAAATAGCTCCAGGTTTAAGAATATATATATCTTTTCTTACAAAAATGTTAACTTGTTTGATTTTAAAACCTAAAGATGCTTTAATTTTTGGTATTATCTCAGATCTTTTAGGGGTTATCATTAGACCATCTGGTGCTTTTTTTGTAGGATATACCTTAACCAGTGCTTTAGTTTGCTTAATCTATTCAATTTTTTTAAATAAACTAAAACCTACTTTGATTAATATAATCTTAGCTAAATCAATTGTTAATATTGTAATCCATGGTTTTTTAAATAGTTATTGGACCTATTTACTATACAATAAAGCTGCGAGAACTTATTTATTTATTGTATTCCGTTCTTTAGGTAAAAATATTATTTTATTACCTTTAGAAATTGCAGCATTTTATTT
>JAEWGY010000053.1 GCA_023388035.1 Bacillota bacterium
ACCCCATACTCTAAGAACAATTTTCATTTTAGGGTTTTTTAATAATTCATCAGGTATTCTAGGGCTTTTAAGTCTCATAAAAAACTTAGGAACTATAATCATAAAAATCGCAACTATTGTAATTAAAATTCCAGTTATTAACATACAATACCCCCTAGCCAAATTACTGCTTGTCTGTTGGTTTTATTATACTATATTTAACTTGATATTCTAATTGCAATTTAGCTCTTATTGTAACAATAATATAATCAATTATCCATTCTGGTATTTCATCATTATAAACTTTAAATTCTTTAAAAATTCTAATAGACTATAAGTATTAACTTATGCTAGAACTCCTATCGTAATTATCTTATTTAGTGATAAAACTTAAGATGAATAATTCCTTTTCTTTGTTCCTTTAGAAACAATAACTTATCATATCTTTTAATATCTAATCATTATTTAAAGCAAAATAAAAGCCCATTCTTTACTAAGATGGGCACTATAATCAAGGTAATGTCAGTTTATTATAATTTTCTAATGGTGCCGCTGGTGGGACTTGAACCCACAAGGATAAACCGTACGATTTTGAGTCGCATGCGTTTGCCATTTCGCCACAGCGGCTTTATTTAATTATATTATAAATTTAATAAATTGTATAATCATTTAATTTAAAATCATAATTTAATCGATCAATTCATAGATCATATAATTTAAATTAAGAGCTGCTAATAAAATTAACTGCATTATGCTATTGATGATTTGAAAGTTATTAAAAATGCTGATAACTATTATTGCCGCAAGTAACAAGAGTAGATTTAGTTTTGGATAATTATAATAATTTAAGATATAAGTATAATAAAGAATAATTACAAAAGCTATATAAATTAAAATTAAATGTATCAAATCATTAAATTCAAAAATTAATGCAATATTTGAAAGAAAAATAAGCTTACTATAATTAAATTTTTTAAGATAGTAATAATAAGTAATTGTTAAAAGTAGAAAGGAGAAATTAATTATAAAATAATATTCTTTTAATAAACCACTAAAATTTAAACTAAATAGATCATTATGACTTGCAATAAATAATAGTATAAGAAAACTTAGTATTAAAATACTAAGCCTTATTATCTTCATCATCAATTAAATTTTTAATAGCTTGAGTAGCCATTCTAATAGCTAAATCAGTATCGTGGACAATTGGATTTTCTAAATTAAGTTTAGCTCTTTCTTGATTAGCTACTACTAAGAAAATAGAACCACATTTAACTTTTAAATACTGCGCTACTATAAATAAAGCTGCACTCTCCATTTCACTAGCCTTAGTATTTAAAGCCTTCCAAGCCTCCCATTTTGCTAAAAGCTCATGTTTATTTGGCAGTGTTTCTGGACGATGCTGACCATAAAATGCATCTTTACATTGAACTACACCAAAATGATATGGAACCTTATTTTCCTTACATGCTTTAATTAAAGCATTACTGATATCAATATCAGCTACCGCAGGAAATTCAATAGGTGCATATTCCTTACTGGTACCCTCAAATCTAATAGCAGAACTTGCTATTACTAAATCACCACTTTTAACCTCAGTATCAATACCACCACAGGTTCCTACTCTAATAAAATACTTAGCACCGCACTTAACTAATTCTTCTAAGGCAATTGCAGCACTAGGTCCACCGATACCAGTACTACATACACTAACTTTTTTACCATTTAAATAACCTGTATAGGTAACATACTCACGAGAGTCACCTACTAAAGTAGGATTATCAAAATACTTCGCAATTTTAATACATCTTTTAGGATCACCTGGTAAGATAACATATTCACCAACATCACCCTTACCTACACCGATATGATATTCTTTACCACTACCCATTGCATAATCAACCATAATTACCTCTTTTCTAACAATATTATAGCATTAGTAAGGCAAAATAAAAAAGAGTTATTACTCTTATGGCAGGGGTGGCAGGAATCGAACCCGCGTCTGTGGTTTTGGAGACCATCATACTACCATTGTACTACACCCCTAGGCTTTAATATAATACTATAATTATAATTTTTTTTCAAGAAATGTTATGATATTTACATGAAATATTTTTGTATTGGAATTAAAGGATCAGGCATGAGTACCTTAGCTTGTCTATTAGCTGATTTAGGACATAGTGTTAGTGGCTATGATGATAATAAGGAAGAAAAGTTTACCCTTAAAGGATTAAGAAAAAGAAATATTAAAATTTATCATGAATTACCTAAACTAGATGAATCATATATCATAACCGCTTCTAAGGCCATTGCTAGTGATCATCCGATTATTAAAAAAATACTTGCAGCTAATCTTAAAATACAAGCTTATAATGAAATAATTGGTAATATTACCAAGGACTTTAAAACCATAGCTGTCTGTGGAACCCATGGTAAAACTACGATTAGTTATATGTTAAAAGATGTTTTAGAAAAGCTAGGAGTAAATTATTTTGTAGGTGATGGTAGTGCTTATGGCTCTAAAAATAATAAATATTTTATCTTAGAGGCCGATGAATACAACAAGCACTTTCTTGCCTATCATAAAAAAATTGCCATCGTTAGCAATATTGAAGCTGATCACTTAGAATGTTATAAAGGTGGACTTAAGGAAATAATTGCTAGCTATAATCAGTTTATTGAAGATGCTGAAATTGTAATAGCTTGTTTTGATGATCCTAATGTTAGAAATTTAAATTTTAAAAATGAAGTAATTTCCTATGGTTTAAATCATGGTGACTTTCAGGCAAGGAATTTAATTTTTAATGCAGAAGGTGCTTTTTTTGACTTATATCATAAGAATAATTTACTACAAAAAATTAATCTAAAACTATATGGTGAACATCTCATCCTTAATGCTCTAGCAGCCATTGCCTGTGCTTTACATTTCGATTTAGAGCTAAGCGCGATAATTGATAAGTTAAATAATTTTAAAGGGGCTAATCGTCGTTTTAAAATTTATAATCTTAAAAATGAAATCGTAATTGATGATTATGCTCATCATCCTACGGAAATAAGTGCTACTTTAAATGCTATTAGAGCTAAGTATCCTAGTCATAAGGTTAGTATTTGTTTTATACCTAATACCTATTCTAGAATGATTGATCTTTATAAGGAGTTTATCACAGCCCTAAATAAAGCTGATCAGGTCTTTATCACTGATGTTTATAGTGATCGTGAAAAAGCAATTGACTATCCTAATTTTAAATTAAATGACTTTATTAGCAGCATTAATAATGCTACATATATCGATATAAAGAATCTTTCTAAAATTAAAAATGACAATGATATAATCGCTTTTATGAGTTGTGCTAGTATTGAAAATTATGTTAAGGACTATATCAAAAACAAGGCCTAAGCCTTGTTTTTATAATATATCACCTTGAAAATGTATTAACTTATTTCTAAATTGATCTGAACATTTAATACATGCATCTAAAAAAATCTTATTACTAATCATTTTTTGCATACCGATGATGGCTTCAATTTTTTCGATTAATTCCTCATCTAAATCAGTGATTAATAATTCTAAATTATCTTCAATTAATTTACGATAAGCAAATTTTTCTTTCTCATTATTTAAAATAGGATAAATGTTTACATAGTCACGAGTAGAAAAATTGCGACGCTCTTTATTTATTGCCTTAGATAAAATCTTAACTAATTTATGATCTTTTCTAAGCTTTTCATTTTCAAAAAAGAGATTATTATAAGCAATAAATTTTAATAAATAATCATTATTTTTACTCATTATCCCTCCTATTTTTAATGGTGCCGATACCCAGAATTGAACTGAGAACTGATCCTTACCATGGACCTGTTTTACCATTAAACTATATCGGCAAGTATTTCACTAAGCCTTGCTATCGGTAACCCCATAATAGCACAATAATCACCTTCAATCCAAGAGATATACTTCATCGCCCTGCCTTGAATAGCATAAGCTCCTGCTTTATCATAGATACTTTCATCACTAATATAATCATTAATTTCTTGCTCACTAAGCTTACGGAAAGTTACTTTAGATTCAACAATGAAGCTTTTTTTAAAAGCTTTTTTCATAACACTCACAGCTGTATATACCTTATGGGTATTATTAGAAAAGTTTTTAATAATCTGATAAGCATTAGCTCTATCAGTAGGCTTGGTGATTATCTTATGATCTAAATAACAAATAGTATCTGCAGCTATCACTATTGAATCCTGATTATTGCTAAAAATAGCCTCAGCTTTTCTTTCAGCTAATTTGATTAATTCATCCTCAATATCCTTAGTTTCATCTAAATATTCATCGATCTCAGCTGCGATAATCTTAAAATCATAACCTAATTCTTTAAGTAAACTTGCACGTCTTGGTGATTTAGATGCGAGGATGATTGAATTCATAAAGATAAAGCATTCCTTTCATTATTAGATCATTGTCAGTATAATCAATTAATTTTCTTGCTTGATTAAGGAATTTTAAATTACCACCACAAGCACATACTATTATAGCACATCCTAGTTCTTTTTGATAGCATTCAATAATATGTTTAAGTGCACCATCGAAGGCGTAAATAATTCCTTTATTAATACCACTGCTAGTATTATCAGCTAGAATCGAGTCGGCATTATTTAATTCAATATCATATAATAATTCATTAGCAAATAATGATTTAGCACTGGTAAAAAGACCAGGCCAAATTAAACAGTGTTTTAAGTTAGCTTCATTATCAACATGAATTAAAGCATTAGCACTGCCTAAAGAAATAAGTAATAATTCTTTTTTAAAATAGTGATAAGCATAGGAAGCAGCTGCTAGTAAATCGGCTCCAATTACTGCTCTATTTTCCTTAGACATTTTAAGATTGGTTTTAATTTTATTATCAATGATGAAAAAATTATAACTTTTAAGTAAATTTTTAATCTTTTCATCTATGCTAGGTTTAACACTAGCATAGATGACTAATTTACTTTCTTTAAAGAAATTTAAAAATTTCTCTTCATTAAAATCCTCATGTTTAAGTATGAGTTTATCGATGATCACATCATTATAATTATAGATTTTAATATTAGTATTTCCTACATCAATTAAATATGCATTTACCATAATTTCTTAGGATAAAAACCTTCTCTTCTTAACTTTTCAAAAGCACTTATAACCTTAGGTTTATCTTCCTTATAAGTAATACCAAACCAATTATCCTTAGACTGTAAAACTCTAAAAGAATTTCCTTCCTTAATTAATTTACCAACATATGAAGGAAGTAGTGCTTCATATTTTAAAGGATTATTTTTTACTTCATAACTAAATTCAGCATTGAATAAATCTTCAATTTTCTTAAAAATAGTTTTTCTAAAAATCCAAAAATTCATTGAAACAGGCTGTTTAGGATCAGCTTCGATTTCCTTATCTTCATCATAATAGATAATTTGATCATTCTTCTTTTCGATCTTCATTATCTCTTTAATGGAAGCTAAATTTTCATTTTGAATTTCACAAAAAGCCCTAGTAACACTACCATTATCAGAAATAGTATTAATTAAATTATAAGCTACTAAGCCTTCTTCACTGGTATTTTTGATAAAATCAATCGCCTTTTTAAAAGCATCCTTGCCATAATAATCATCCGCATTGCATATTACAAAAGCTTCATCAATTAGATCTTTACAAGCTAGGAGTGCATGAGCAGTTCCCCATGGTTTAACTC
>JAEWGY010000060.1 GCA_023388035.1 Bacillota bacterium
GAATAAGTGAAATGATTATTAGTAATAACGATTTTAGGTTATTTATTTCAGTAAACTTTTTTAAATTCATATTTTAATTATATTTTATTTATAATTTATTTACAAACCCATTAGCTGTAAGAAAATCAGGATCAAAAGCTAAAACATCCGCTAGAGAATCAAATTCTAAAATCTGATTCTTAGAATCCCTAACTTCAATTTTAATTTTATTTAAATTATCTAAGTAAAGATATTCCCATACACCGCTTTTATACTTAGGATTATCATAATTCTCTTTTACAAGCTTAAGTAAGATCTCAGCTTCCTTATCCTTAAGAAAACAAGCGCCAATTAAATAAAAACCACTACCCTTTATTATTATGTCTTTAATAATCTTTTCCTTATCCCACTTTACGATCCATTCATCAGTGCACACCAAACTTTCTTTAACGAAATAAAAAGACTTTGTATAATCGGTTTTAAATAAATTTGTAAGATAATAATTATCAGCACTACAAATTAAGGTATTCTCTAATGAATCTAATAAATTTAAACTAGCAATATTATTATGTGTTTCATATAAATCATTATAGATAATTTTAACGCTATATTTATTAGTTAGATACTTAAATAACTCAGCCTTATAACCACAAATAATCGTAATATCATCAATATTAGCTTCCTTAAGCTGTATAATTTGTCTTTCGATTAAAATCTCACCTTTAACCTTAAATAAGGCCTTAGGTTTAATTAAGGAATAAGGTTTAAAACGACTTGCCATACCAGCGGCAAGAATGATTGCTTTAATTTTTTTCATAGACGCTCACCATAGAGAAGATAAATACTAAAATTGCAAGGGTAAATTGATAGAAATTAAAATTAAAGGCTAAGAGTGATGATAAAACTAAGGCGATAATACCATAGCAGGAATTAATGATGACTGTTTTTGAAGCACCGATTAATTTTAAAGAGCGATAGTAGGTAAAATAAGAAATTAAGGCAAAAAAAGCAGCTAAAAGAATGTGGATAAGAGAAAAAGAAGTGATGATGGAAAATAAAATAGTTGGTGTATAAGGATTAATACAAAGCACTAAAGACATTAGAGCTGTACTAATTCTTGAAATATAAAGAATATCAAAGTTATTAACTAAGTCATCTTTTAAGAATTTAGTGAATAGGATTAATTCAATTGTCCATAAGGTGATAGTTATAATAACCATGATAAAACCTAGTAATAAATTATTAAAATGTATGGTTTCAAATAAGGATAATAAGGAAACACCAATTATTGATAAAATTAAAAAGATTAATTGATAAAGCTTCTTTTCTTCCTTAAGATAAAAATAAGCAGCAAATGATGCGATAGCAGGATATAAAGAAAGACTCATAGCTGAAATACTTGTTCCTAGGTAATAAATACTAAAACTATAACTAATACCAGCGATTAAACAGCTTAAAATACTAATTAAAGCAATCTTAATAAAGATTTTAAAAGAAATTATAAAGGAAGATTTAATGCTTATTTTATAAATAATTAAGAATCCAGCACAAAGGATGTTGATAAGATTAGAAATAGTAAAAGTAGTAAACAAATCAGCCTTAATACTTGCAAGTGAATAGTTAATAAAAATCATCGATAAGGCCCAAAAGATAGCAGATAATAAAGCGTTAGTCATATTTTTCTCCTAATACAATACTTGAATATTTTTTAGCATATAGATATTGAGCTAGGGCATAGTCACCTAAATTAATATTAAAGAGTTCCTTATATTCACACCAATTAGACCAGATTAAAGCGCAAATTGCTATCATTGCATAGATCTTAAATTTACGTTTCTGATCAATATTAGGATGATAGAATGAAATAATTTCATCAATTTCCTTTTCGTTATATAGTGAATAGATACAAAACATAGCAATATCAATGTCAGGATCTTGATTAGCTGAATATTCAAAGTCAATTAAATAATAAGTATCATCTTTAATTAAAAAGTTATCCGCAACTGCATCAATATGACACAAACGATAATTCTCCTTTGGTAAATTATCAATTAAGCTTAAGATCTTCTTTTTAGTTTTTGGATAATCATAGTATTTTGACTTTTGCATTAATCTTTCATATCTAAGTAGTTGTTTTTTTAGGTCAAAGTCAAATTCAGCTTGATAATTTAAATTATGAAAAGCTTTTAAAGTATCCATAGCCTTTTTTACTTCTTCAAAATTTCGAGCATTTAATTTTCTTGATCCTTCAAGATATTCAGCTATTTTAATCCCTTGGCTAGGGTTAAGATAAATTAATTTCTCCTTATATTTAAAGTCATTTAATATTTCATATACCCTAGCTTCCTTAGCTCTATCAATTAGCTTATTAGCACCCTTTCCAGCAACTCTTATAATATAAGCTTTTTGATTAATTTTAAAATAAAAGGAATCATTAGTCATACCATCTTTTAAAGCTTTTAAATCTTCAATATCACTATAGTTACAATTAAAAGTCTCAGTTATTAAATTAAGATACTTATCAGG
>JAEWGY010000015.1 GCA_023388035.1 Bacillota bacterium
ACCCTAAACGACATAACCACCCTAGAAAAATACAAAGAAGAAGCTATTAACTCATTAGATCAAAAAGAATTATTAAGTAATACTGATAAAGAAAATCTTATTAAGGAAATAAGAAAGGCTAAATCTACTAATGAAGTAGATAGTGTATTAGATAAAGCTAATAATCTAAACAAAGCTAAAAAAGAAGCTATTGATAAGATTAATACTTTAGAATACTTACTAGATAGTGAGAAAGAAGCATTTATTAAGGAAATTAATAGTAAGAATAATACTACTGATATTAATGAAGTAGTAACAAAAGCTATTAATCAAAATGAAATTAATAAAGCCTTAGAAGTATTAAATGAATATATAGCTTTAGCGGAAACTATTAAAGAAGCACCTGAATATGATAATGTATCAAATAAGCAAAAAGAAAGCTTAGAAAATAGTTTAACTAAGGCTAAGGATATTATAAGTAAAGATAATCCAAATCTTGAAGAAATCACTAAGACAAGTAATGACTTAGCTAATATCATAGAAGCTATAGCTAGCTTAGAGCAGTATAAAGAAGCTACTTTAATTAAGCTTAATAATTTAGATCATTTAAGTGAAATAAATTTAAATGCTTATAAAAAAGAACTTAAAGAAGCTAATAATACTAATGAAGTAGATAAGATACTAGAAAAGGCTAATATCCTAAATGATAATAAGAAGGAATTATATAATACTATTACCTTAGCTAATACCCTAATTAACTCTAATGAATATAAACTAGTTAATGATAAAGCTAAATCCTTACTTAATGACCTAGTAAGTAAAGCTAATAACCTATATCAAACTTCAAATAATAATGAAAGCATTATTAACATAAATAAAGAGCTAAGCTCATATCTTAATGATCTTAATAAGCTTAATACTATTAAAAAAGAAGTCTTAGATACTCTTAACTCATTAAATCTTGCTAAAAAAGAATTAGAAGACTTTACTAGTGAAATCATTAATGCAAATAATAAGGAAGAAGTATTAGTTATTCTAAGTAAAGCTAAAGATATAGCTAAGGTTAATAAAGATAACCTAGCTAATACTATAAATAGAGCTATTAACTATCTTAACCTTAAAGAGCTTAATAATGAAGAGAAAGCACTATTAAGCAAAGTATTAAATGAAGCAAAACATGTATTAAGTAATGATAAAGCTAAACAAAATGAAATAGATCACTATACTAAAGAGCTTACTAATATCATTAATAACATAATCTCAAGACTAAATACTACTAAACTACCTGATACTGGTGTTAATAATAGTATTACCTTATTATCTATTCCATCATTACTAGCTAGTGCTTATATCTTATTTAGAAAGCGTAAATAATAATAAAAGACCTTAGGGTCTTTTATTATTAAAAAACATCCCTTAGGATGTTTAGATTTATTAGATTAATTAAATTAAGATATTAATCATTTATTAAATCAGAAATTTTTTTAAAGTCAATATATTTTATGATTAAATCAGCCATTCTAATCATTAATTCTAGATCATTTTTAGTGAAGCGATTTAATTTTGGACTATCGATATCAAGTAAAGCTAATACTTCATTATCTTTTATAATAGGCACTACTAATTCACTATTTGAGGCACTATCGCAAGCGATATGATCTTTTTCTTTATGGACATCATTAATTAGTAAAGCTTCTTTTAAGCGATATGAGCGACCACAGATTCCTTTATCAAAGGGAATTATTTCGCAGGCAACTTTACCTTGAAATGGTCCTAATACAAGTTTATCTTTAGCTTTAAGATAAAAACCTAACCAATTAAGATCTTCTAAGTTATGATAAAGAAGGGCACTGATATTAGCTAATTTAGTAATTGCTGGAACATTAGAATCTAATAATGCTTCAGCCATTTTTAATAATTCATGATTATTCATATTGTATTTGTTTAAGAATCCTTTCTCCTAATTCTTTATTTTCAAGATAGGCTATTATTTCCTTCGCAAACTCAAAAGCAACACCTAAGCCCTTAGCGGTTAGAAGATGATCTTTTTTAAAGAATCTTTGATTATTAGAAGTGCTAAGACTACAGCCTGGATAACAAGTAAATTCATTATCTTTAACTAATTTTAAATCATCCGCAATGATCGAAGGGGCTGCACAGATAGCAGCAATTAATTTTTTCTTTGCGTGAAATTCTTTTATCAAGCTTAGACAAGCACTAGATTTTTTAAGATTATTAACACCCATTAAACCACCTGGTAAGTATAAGGCATCATAATCTTCAGGATTAATTTGATTTAGTAATAAATCACATTTAAAATTAACCTTATTTGATGAGCTAATCATTAAATCCTGATGAATTGAAACTAGGTAGGATTCCAGTTTAGCCCTCCTAAATAAATCATTCGCAATTAAGGCTTCACATTCCTCTAATCCATTAGCACATAAAATTAATATTTTAGCCATTTGTTCTCCTTTCTAAGAAACGTTTAAATTTACTAATTTTATTTTCCTCATATTCAATATTATACTTTTTTAAATAAGCAATAAATTCACTGATATCATTATCTTGATGGTCATCTAGTTCGAATTCAATTTCATAATCTTTTTCTTTATTAGGATAAGTAGTATAGTCTAAACAAAGCTGACCATTTTTAATTTTTTTAGTATACCTCGAACAAATTGTTGATCCTAATAATTTAGCTGGCTTAAATCCATAATGCATCAATAATTTATCAATATTAGGATCATTAAGATCACTAACTAAGCATTCTTTTTCAATTAAATCCTCACCATCCCTAGTCTTAAGACAAAGGATGTAAAGATCTTCAAAATTCCTAATTCGCATTACACTATTAGGACTATTTAAATC
>JAEWGY010000071.1 GCA_023388035.1 Bacillota bacterium
TAGAGTAATTTTTTCCATAAATTTAAATTTTTCAATTGTTATATCATCAATTAATGCAAAGGGATAAATCACTTTATTGATATATTTAAGCTCGTATTCACATTCCTTTTCTAAAACATTAGGATCATCAATTTCAGTTACATCATAGACAAAGGCATTACATATTTGCTTATTAAAAGAAACTTCTACAATTGAATATTTATTTACACATTCTTTACTTAAATAAGAAAAATAATGATTTACCTTTTGGTTTGGATTATCAACAATTAACTTCAATAAATACATATTAATATTTTAGCATTTTAAAAAGAAAAAGAGTGATTAACTCACTCTATCCTACTGAACCTTCCATGTTCATCTTTAATAATTGATTTAATTCAACAGCGTATTCCATTGGTAATTCTCTAGTAAATGGTTCAATGAAGCCAAGAATAATCATTTGGGTTGCATCTTCTTCACTTAAACCTCTAGACATTAGATAAAATACCTGTTCTTCTGAAATCTTAGAAACAGTAGCCTCATGTTCAACAATAGATTCAGAATTAGAAACAATATTCATTGGTTCTGTGTCTGAATGAGATATATCATCTAAGATCAAAGTATCACATTCAATTCTAGAATTAGCATTAACCGCCTTATCATCATGTTTAACTAAGCCATGATAATTAACGATTCCACCATTACGACATAATGATTTAGAAATAATTGTACTTTGTGTCTTTTTACCAAGGTGAATCATCTTAGCACCAGCATCTTGAGTTTGTCCCTTAGTTGCAACAGCAATTGAAATACAAATACCCTTTGAATAATCACCTTCTAAGATACATGCAGGATATTTCATAGTTAGATGAGAACCAATATTTCCATCTATCCATTCCATAATTCCTCTTTCCATAACTCTAGCTCTTTTAGTAACTAAGTTTAAAACATTATTTGACCAATTTTGAACTGTTGAATAACGACATCTACCATTCTTTGCAACATAAATTTCAACAACGGCAGCATGTAAAGAGTCTTTAGAATATCTAGGTGCAGTACATCCTTCTACGTAATTAACATCTGCTCCTTCATCAACTATAATTAAAGTTCTTTCAAATTGTCCCATCGCTTCAGCGTTAATTCTGAAATATGATTGAAGTGGTTTATCTAATTTAACACCCTTAGGTACGTAAATAAATGAACCACCTGACCAAACTGCTGTATTTAAAGCTGCATATTTATTATCATCATAAGCTACAATACTACCGAAATATTCTTTAAATAATTCAGGATATTTTTTAAGTGCAGTATCAGTATCATAGAAGATAACACCCTTATCTTCAACTTCTTTTAACATGTTACGATAAACAACTTCTGATTCATACTGTGTTGAAACACCAGATAAGAATTTAGCTTCAGATTCAGGAATCTTTAATTTATTAAAAGTTTCTTTAATTACTTCTGGTACATCATTCCAGTCATTAGATACCTTATCATCAGGTCTAATATAATATGTTAAATCATCAAAATTAATAAAGCTTAAATCTGGACCAAAATTAGCATTATCAAGTTCTAAGAATTTACGATAAGCTTTAAGTCTAATCTCTAACATCCATTCTGGTTCATTTTTAATCTTTGAAATTTGTCTTACAACGTCTTCATTAAGACCCTTACCAGTTTTAAAGATTGAAACGTCTTCATCTTTAAAATCATATTTATAATTATCCTGGTTTTTGATAATATCCTTATTTTCTTCTTTGATATTCATATATTAATTCTCTTATAGCTTCTACACCAATCAAACCACAATTGATTCGATTAGCTTGTTTATTAAGCTCTTCAAAGGCTTCTAGTTCAAATAGAAGACTTTGATCGTATTCCCTCCCTTCCAGCATCATCCGATAATTGTCAATTAGTTTGAGTGCTTCATTAATATTCTTACCTTTGACAAGATCGGTCATTATTGAAGTTGAAGCAGTCGATATCGTACATGCATGACCATCAAAGCGAACATCTTCAATAATATCATTAATAATTTTAATTTGAACATAAATATCATCAATGCAAGAATCACTTGCTGCATGATATTCATTATATAACTTATCAGAAATTAAACCGTGGTTTCTAGGATATTTATAATTATCTAAAATTATTTCTCTTCTAAAACCCTTATCCATTATATGCTTACTCCTATACACTTATCTAAATCGATTATCTTTAGGGCGTTTAATAACCTATCAATATCTTCTTTATTATTATAGAAATAAAGTGACATTCTAATGCTATCAGCAACCCCTATAACATCTACTAATATTTTAGCACAATGATTACCTGCTCTTAGTGCGATATTTAATGAATTTAAATAAGCTGAAACATCTTGTGAAAAAATATCTCTAACTCTAAAACTAATAATAGAAATATCAGCCTTAGGATTAATTATTTCAATTTTAGGATTTTTCTTTAATTCATTTAAAGCATAACTCAATAATTCCTTATCATGTTTATAAATATTATCCATTCCTATTTCTTCTAAGTAATCTAAAGCTGCTCCAAAACCGATAACACCTTCAATATTAGGAGTACCTGGTTCAAAGCAAAATGGTATATGTTTAAAAATTATTTCACCTAAACAATTAAATCTAGCGTTAGCACCACCACCAAAGGTAGCGGGTTTCATCTGTTTAAGATTCTCCATCTTCCCATATAAAACACCAACTCCACTTGGTCCTAACATCTTATGAGCTGATAAGGCTAAGAAATCAATATCCAATTCTTTCACATCAATCTTAAGATGAGGAGCTGACTGTGCTGCATCAATAACAACCTTAGTATTATACTTTTTAGCAATACTAACAATATATTTAAGATCGTTAATATATCCCATCACATTAGAAACATGAGCTAAGGCGATAATTTTAGTTTTATTACTAAAACAAGATTCTAATTTTTCATAATTAATAGTAGCATCATCATTTAGCTCAATATACTTAATTGATAAGGATAATTCTTTAGCAATTTCAAACCAAGGGAGTAAATTTGATGCATGATCAACTTTTGAAAGTAATATTTCATCACCTTCTTTTAGATTGTGTTTTACATAAGCTAAAGCAATAAGATTAATCGATGCACTAGTACCACTGGTAAAGATAATTTCCCTCTCACTATCAGCATTAATAAATCTAGCTACCTTCTTTCTTACATCGTCATATTCTTTTGAAATTTGATATGATAAATCGTAATCACCCCTATGGATATTAGCATTATATTTATAATAAACATTACTAACAGCATCAATTACTACTTGTGGTTTAAAACTAGTGGCTGCGCTATCTAAATACACTAAATCTGGATTATTTTTAAACATTGGAAAATCATTACGAATTTCCTTTAATGAAATCATAAGTTATTAACTTTCTCTCTAGTTAACTCTTCAACTTCTTTAATCGCGTTTTCATCTTTTAAGAAACTATAATCGTTACTTAAATAAGATTCACAAATCAAGGCTAATGCTTGATTATAATTTAATCCTCTGGTATTTAGATAATACATTACATCTTCATCAACTGTTCCAAGACTCATTGCGTGAGATGCTTCAACATCATTTTCATAGATTTGTAAGATTGGTTCAATTTGTGATCTATTTACATCATCAATGGTTAAACAACGAGTTTTTTGATGGTGTTTTGAACCACTTGCACCATTATCAATATGTCCGAAAGCTTTAAAATTAGCTTTTGCGCCATCTTTAATAATAGCTGAATTATCCATATCAGCTAATGATCTTTTATCATGATGATAAACTTTAATCGCTACTGTTTTATCTTTAGATACTAAATAGTTAGATTTAATATTTAAACTAGTATTTTTTTGTAAATGGAAATTAGTATCTTGAATTAAATGGCTATCATCAAGTGAAAGAAAATGAAATAGGACTTCACTCCCTTCTAAAAGTTCAATATTTTGATTTGTCTTAAGATCTTCTTTATTTTCGAAAATCATGAGAATATCTTGTTTAGCAGAAATCTTAAGATTTAAATTAGCACCAGCTTTTATTTTAATAATACTAGCATGATCCTTATCTAAATGAAGATTACTACTTTCATTAACTTCATAAATCTTTAACATTATTTATCCTCTTTTGTATTATAAGCACAAGATCCAAGAGAGAATACTAAAGGTTTTTTATCTTCTTTAATTGGTTTAATTTGTAATTCCTTATAAATCCAATCATATCCTTCAGCATCAATCTTTGATACTAATTCATATCCACCTTCAAGTACTACCTTACCATCAATTACAACATGAGCATGTGTTGGTTTTAATAAGGCACAGAATCTCTCATAGTGACTAACAATGATTAATGATAGTTTTTCTTTAGCATGCATATCAATTAATGCATCTGAAACAACTTTAATAGCATCAACATCAAGGCCTGAGTCAATTTCATCAAGCATTGCAAGCTCAGGTTTTAACATCATCATTTGTAATATTTCATTACGTTTTTTCTCACCACCTGAGAAACCATCATTAACAAAACGATGAGCTAAATCTTTAGACATTTGTAATTTGTCAATGCTAGATTCCATTTGTTTAATAAAATCAAATAATTTAATTGGCTCTTCTCTTCTAGCATTAATTGAAGCCTTTAAAAAGTCTGAGTTAGTAACGCCACTTACAGAGTAAGGATATTGCATAGCTAGGAAAAGACCAGCCTTAGATCTTTCATCAACTTCCATATCTAAAACTTCTTCATCACCAAAAGTAATACTACCCTTAGTTACTTCATAAGCAGGATTACCCATAATAGTTTGCAGTAATGTTGATTTACCATTACCATTTGGACCCATTATTGCATGGATTTCACCTGGGTTTACAGTTAAATTTAAACCCTTTAAAATTTCTTTATCGTCTATTGAAACGTGTAAATCTTTAATAACTAATTTTTTCATATAATAATCATAACATACTTGAAAAGACATTACTATTTATACGCTCCAAATTGCCAAATTATATCTTTTAAACTATAATATTAAGGAAGTAAAGGAGAAGATATGAAAGAATTATTTAAGAAATACGGTTTTATTTTTATCTTTGGATTATGCTTATTTTTATTTATTATTTATTTCGCTTTTAGTCCATCAAATAAAAATAATAAGACCATTGTAATTGAAACTAAGGAAAAAATAATTGACGGTAATAGCGTTATTTATAATTTTAATGATAAAGATTATACTACAATGGATTTATTCAACTCATTAAATGATGATGAGAAAGTTAGTTTTCTAAGAACATTAATCGAGAAAGAAGCTATCAGAAATTATGAACTAGATAATGAAACTAAGAAATTGATAAGTGCTAATATCGCTAATCTAAAACAGCAATATAGTGATGAACAATTACTTAGTGAGGTTAATCGTTTAGGATTTAATAGTATTAATGAATACCTCGAACAAAGTTTTAAAGCTCGTAATAAGCTTAAAGAATATATTTTAAATCATAAAGCAGATTATTATAAAACTGATGATGGTTCAAAAATTATTTCTCATATATTAATTTCAGTTAAAGATGTTACTAGCAGTGAGGAAGATGGTGTTAAAAAACATAAATTAAATCCTACTGATGAAGAAAAGGAAAAATTAGCTAAAGTTTTAGAAGAATTAAAAACTAAAGATTTCGCAACTGTAGCAAGCACTTATAGTGACGATACTGGATCAGCTACTAATGGTGGTAAATTAGGTTATACCAATGATGTTTTAAACGAACGCTATGTACCTGAATTTAGAAAAGCTGTAAGTGAATTAAAAGAAAAGGATGAAGTTTCAAAGGTAATCGAAAGTCAATTTGGTTATCATATTATAAAAGTTGATTCTATTGATTTTGATGATTTCTTAAATGAAGCAAGTTTCATTAAAAATATTGAACAAAATGATCCTAATATTAATAAAAAGATGTTAAAGGAATATATGGATAATATTAAGATAGAAGTTAAAGATGAAAAACTTAAAGACTTACTTCAAAAAGCTTTGGAGGTTGAATAATGAAAAAAATCCTATTTTTAATTGTTACTATTTTAATCGCCTTAAGTGCTTGTTCTAAGAGTGTTAAGAAGGCTAATGTGAAAATTAGTGATGGTGATTTAGTTTTAGTTACCAAGGGTGATAAGAAATTAATTGATAAAAATGATTTAATTTCATTTATAGCATCTAATTCAAATGTTTCATTTACCAATATGACAGTTTTAAGTATTTTTAATGATATTTTTAACTTAGAAAATATTGAAGCAGATAGTGAAATGGTTGAAAAAAGAATTGCTGAAATTAAAGAAAATGGTCTTGAGGCCTATTATTTACAATCTACCGGTGTTAATAGCATTGAGGAATTAAAGGAAATTCAATTAAACAATTCTAAATATTTAGAATTAGCTAAGAAACATGTTAATGAAGAATTTGATGAAATAACTAAATTTAAAGTTATTAAGGTTGTTTATAATTCCTTTGATACTAAAGAAGAAGCTGATAATGCTTTAGCTAATTTAAATGAAGCTGAGGCTAAAATCATTTTAAATGATGATTCATTAGAAAGTGATGAATTAAAGGCAGCATTATTTGCTTCTGAAAAAAATGATAGTGCCGTATTTAGTGATACATCTAAAGAACCTAATAAATACTATGCTTATAAAATTATTAGCACTGATGTAAATGAGTTTAAAGATGAATTTATTAATTACTATTCAAGTACTAAAGTTAATAGTCAGGTATTATTAGCAAAATATGCTAAAAAATATAATTTAACCATCCATAATGAAGATTTATATCAAACACTAAAAAATAGTATTGGTGAGGAATCAATTAGTAAATAAAACCCACAGATGTGGGTTTTATTATGCTTTATACATTTCTAGATCAGCACTAACGGTTATAAAACAATTATTATTAGGATCTTCATTAAGAGTATTTTGAATTAAATTAATTTTAGCATCTAAATCATCTATATAATGTAAAATTAAAGCTTCTAATACTTTTGGTTTAATTGGTGAACCAAATTCTAATTTACCATGATGAGCTAATAATAAATGATTTAATAAATAGTTTTCTTTAGTATTTTCAATCTTATATTCACAGGCTAATTTATAAAGAATATTTGAAGCAATTGAAATATGACCTGTAAGACGACCTACGAAACCATATTGATAAGTTATATTATTGACCATTTCAATTTCAATAATTTTACCTAAATCATGAATTATAATAGCAGCATTTAGTAAGTCAATATTGATATTTTTATAGATCAGTGAAATTGATTTAGCCATTTCTAACATCGTTTTAATATGTTCAGAAAGACCTCCCCTAAATGCATGATGTAATTTAATTGCAGCTGGATGATTTTTTAATCTATCTTTAAATTCTAGTAGCATGCCAGTGGTTAGTTTCTTTAAATTCTCATTTGTGATATCATTACATGCACTAAAGATTGTTTGAAGATTGAGTTCTACATCAATATTTAAATCTTTTTGAAAATCATCTAAATTATAATCACTTTGGATAACGGTTTTAAAATTATTGATTTTTAATTGTTTTTTACCTTTATATTCACTAGCAAAAAAATCAAATAGATAGATTTCACCAACTTTGATAATTTTAATCACTTCTTCATTAACATCCCAAATTTTAGCTTCTATTTGAGCGCTTTTATCTCTTAAAATTAAATTTAAGTACTGACTGCCACTATTAGTTAATCTAGTATTTGCTTCAATTACTAATAAAGGAACATCATTATAGCGTTCGTTATTTACTAAATCTTTTATTAAAATCATTCGTCATCCTCCCAATTAATTTCATCTAATTTAGTATAAATCATATTATGATCATAAATATTCTTTCTACTTAAAGCCATAAAAATAGCATTTCTTAATTTAAAAGAATCATATTTTTTTGAATAACGCTTATAATATTTTTCAATATCCTTTTCGATTAATTTTTCTTCATCAATATTAATTTGTGTAAAATCTAATCGATCGAAGATTAAATTGATTATATCATTATCATAACCTTCACTTAATAATTTATTTCTAATTTTTAATTTACAACCATTAATATTTAAATTACGACAATTTTTTAATAACTTATTCGCTTTTTGTAGACAATTATTAATCTCATTATCATTTTTATAATTAATTAATAATTCTTCAATTATTTCATAACTTATACCCTTTTTGAATAGATCATTTTTAATCTTTTTCTTTGAATAAAGCATTAATTTTAAAGTATTGATTCGATTTTTAGCATAATTAAAATCATTAAGTAATCCTTTATCAATTAACTTTTCAATAATATCATTGATGATCTTTAATTCAACATTATAATTTTTAATTAAATAATCATACATTTCTTTAATGCTATAATCACGTGAAACAATTCTTTTTATCGCCTTTTCTAAAATAATGAGATAATCCTGTTTAGCAAGTAATTTTTCATAAATCTCCTTGCTTATATATTGTTTTTTTCTTAAGCCTAATTGATAATAATCATCACTGGTGCATAATAAATAATATTCATTATCCTTTTTAGTAAATTTTAATTTAAGATGTTCCCCATTATTTGTTAGTGACTCAAGATAAAAAGCGTCTTCATTTATAGCAATAGCTTCATTATAAAGATCCTTAATTTTTTTCAAGAAGGTAGTATCGGAGTATTTATCAGCTAAATTATTCGCATTATTAGCATAGTTTAGTTTATCATCCTTAGATAATTTCAAGAAATAATTAATTTTTGTTGCAAGATCATTGGTATCTTCAAAATAAAAACCATTAAATTTCTCAATTATTAAATCCTTTAAAACTTCCTTATCCCTTCCGAATAAAACTAATCCTGAGCTTAGTGCTTCGATATAAGTAAGCCCCTGTGTTTCAGTTATTGAACAAGAGATAAAGCAATCAGCAATACGATAATATTTAGCAATCTCCACATAAGGAACTTTACCAATAAAATTGATTCTATCATTTAAATTTAGATCATTACTTAACTCTATTAATTCCTTAAGCATCGGTCCATCACCGATAATTAAAAGCTTTGCTTTATTATCAATTAGTGGCATTGCCTTAATTAACATATCAATATCTTTTTCTTTAGCAATGCGACCAACAAAAAGTAAGAGTGTTTCATCATCATTTACGAATTTTTTTCTTAACTCTAAGTCTTTTTCAATTTTAAATTTATCTAGATTTATACCAGTAGGAATAACTTTTATACGATTTTCTTTTATTTTATATCTCATTAACATTTCCTTAGTTTTATAGCTAGGTGCAATAATAAAGTTACAATCTCTATTAAATATTTTAGAAAGATAAGCAACAAATGATTTTATTTTAGCTTGTGCTAAATCGAATTTTAGAAAAGGCACATAGTGTGTATAGTCTTCATAAGTTGTATGATAAGTTGAAATTAGTGGAATATTATTCTTTTTAGCTACATATCTAGCGAGTAAACCTACTCCCCCTTCTGTGTGTACATGGATTAAATCTAAATTTAATTTCTTAATTTCATCAATTAAGCTAGGATGAAAAGGAGAAGCTAAAACATAGCCATAAAGACTATTTAATTTTATTCCTGGGATTTTAATAAGATTATTCTCCCTAATAATTTTAAAAAATCCAGGATAAGGACAAATAATAAAAACTTCATTACCATCATCAATTAATTTTTTATTTAATAAATCAATGGAACTTACAACACCATTTACATCTGGAAAATAAGTATCAGTAAATAAAGCTATTCGCATGTTTTCCTCCATAAAAACTTATAAAAAAGATAAATTGTACCACTAATTAAAAGAAGTAAGTAATAGGTAATAAAACGCCAAATAAGCATAGCGCTGGTAACTAGATTTAAATTAAATAAAGATGAAAATAACAATAAGAATACTGCCTCTGATCCAAGTGATCCCCCAGGTGTTGGAATTAAATTAGATAGCATCGAAACAAATGAAGATAAGGTAAGACAGATAATAAAAGTAGATATGCTAGCCTTAACTCCTAGCGCTAGAAAAATTACGTATGGGATTGAATAATAAACAAAACAACGTAAAATATTTAAAATGATGCTAATTATACATAATTGATGATTGTTGATATATAAACTCGAAAAACGTTTGAAACTAGTAACTTTATTTTCTAATTTATCTCGCAGTTTATCTGGATTTTTAACTATCTTTATTTTATGTAAAAAATTAATCAAATCCTTAGTAATCAATTTATGAAAAAGACTTAATTTTGCAAGTGCAAAAATAGTTAGAACTATTGAGATGTTGATAATAAAATTGATGATTATTAACACAAACCAATCACGGTGACGATTATAAAAAAATTTGAAATTAGAAAGTAATAGAAAAAGAATAAAGAAACACATTACACTTTGATAGATAATAAATTCTAACCAGAGTACACCTAAAGCTTGTGAATCATCTACTTTCTGTTTTTTAAAAATATAAATTTGAATAAATTGTCCACCGGAAGATGATGGCGTTATAGAATGAAAAAAACTAGCGATAGTCGAATTTATAATACCACTAAGATAGGAATAATTACTATTAGTATAGCGTGTTATTAAACTTAAATTTAAACCGATTATAATTTGCCATAAAAAAATTAAACTAATAGCAAAAATGATTAGCTTAAAATCGGAATTACTAATTAATTTATACGATTCTTTTAAATCAAATTTAATTAAAGCAAAGATTGTTAAAGCTAAAACTAGAGCTATTATAGCAAAATTTATAAGATTTTTTTTACTTTCTATTTTCATAAAGTCTTGTATATATTTCTTTGAGCTTGATACCTATTTTTTCAATCGAACGTTCAAGTGCAACCTTGTAAGCTGCATCTGTTAAATCAATTAATTGATCATTATAAAAATCATCAATATAATTAATGAATTCATTATTATCATTAGCAAAATAAACATTCTCACCATGCTTTAGCCAAGGTTTATAAACAGGTATATTCCTTAGGATAACCGGTATCCTTGAAGCTAAGGCTTCTAATACAACGATTCCTTCAGTTTCTTCATATGATGGAAAAACGAATAAATCAGCTGCTAAATAAGCACCTTCAATTATAGCACCTTTAACATAGCCAGGCATAATTACATTATCTGGTTTATTTGCAATTGCTTTTTTAATTTCATTAGTTAAAGTTAAATGATTAATACTAC
>JAEWGY010000075.1 GCA_023388035.1 Bacillota bacterium
GTAGAATAATCATCTTTATTAACGATATTTTGTAAATTAGGACTTTTAGATGATAATCTACCAGTATCTATTAATTGATTGTAAATGGTGTGTATTTTTGAATCATTACCGATATATTCAATTAGACCACTTGCATAGGTTGAATTAAGCTTAGTATATTTACGATATTCTATTTGTAAAGGGATAAAAGGATGTTTATCAATAAGATTATTTAAAGTATCAATATCCGTACTTCTTTTATTTGAATTTGATAATTTTAATTTATCATAGATTAATTCTGCAAGTTGCTTAGGTGAATTAAGATTAATTTTTTCGCTTGTTAAGGTATAAATATTATCTTCTAATGTTTTTAATTTTTGATTAATTTGACTTGAAATATCACTTAATTTTTGATTATCAACACTAATTCCTTCATTTTCCATTTCGAAAAGAATATCAATCAGTGGTAATTCTATTTCTTGATAAATTCTAATACTTTTATTATTAGTTAATGCCTTTTTAATATCATCAATTTTATTATATAAGGCATTAGTCATTAAAAGACATTCATCAAATAAGCTATTTTCATCTTTTACCTTCTTTTTCTTAAGTTCATCTAAAGGTTCAAGTTCCTTAATACCTTCCGCATTTAAGAAGTCATTAATTGTTTTAAAATTATTATTTAAAACAAAAAGCATCAGCATTAAATCATCAGCTTTATCAAAGTTAAGTTTTTTGATATTATGCATTAAAAACTTCTTATCATAACAATAAAAATGATGCTTATTTAAAAAATCAAGATACTTATCATCTTTTAAAAAATCATCAAAATTAATTAAAAAACTATTTTCCTTATCACTGATAACTACCGCTTTAAATTCAGCATTATAATACTCACGATGATTGTGAATAAAGTATAGTAAATTACCTTCACGATAGAATTTAGTTGGGATAGTATTACCCTTTTCAATGCTTAGGCTTGTTAGAATTGGTTTTTCTTCTTTTTTAAAAATATTATTTAGACCTTTTTTGACTGTTCTAAGCTCTAAGCTATCTAGGAAATTATTAGCATTAGTTAAATTTAAATCAAATTTTAAATCATCTAATTCAAAATCAAAATTAATATCCTGATAAATTGTAACAAGTTCCTTACATTCTTTATAACTATCATATCCTTCTAATAATATCTTTTTAATTCTCGGTGTTATTTCATTATAATTATCAATATCCTGATAAAAGGCTTCAAAGTCTTCATAACTATGTAAAATCTTAAGGACTGTCTTTAATCCTATCCCTTTAATCCCTTTAATATTATCACTATTATCACCTTGAACAGCTTTTAATTCAATAATTTGGCTAGGACTAAGATCATCATTAAGTGATTTAAAATTATTTAAATCATAATAAATATTAGATCGATCAACAATGCGATTATAGCTAATATTCTTATTTACTAATTGCAATAAATCTTTATCCGAACTATAAATAACAACCTCATGATTTTTAGCAAATTGTTTTGCTAAAGAACCGATAATGTCATCAGCTTCATAATCATCCATTTCATAATATTTAATATTATAAGCATCTAGCATTTCTCTTACTTTTTTTAATTGGATAATTAAAGCTTCATCTAAGGGCTTTCTAGTTGCTTTATAACTTTCATCCTTTTGATGTCTAAAAGTTTTTTTACCCTTATCAAAAGCAATTAAAATATGTGATATTTCTTCATTTTTAAAAATCTGATTTAAAAGATTACCAAAACTATGAATAGCAGCAATTGGTATATCGTTATAACTTAAATCTGAATATTTACTAGCGTGATAACATCTAAAGAATAAGGCATTACCATCAATTAGTACTACTCTCATTAACGCTTTCCTCCTTATTATCATGTATCGGTTCTAGATCTTTTTTCGCTTTAATAACATCAGTAGCAATATTCTCTAAAACAGCAAGATTTTCTAACATAATTGAAAAATAATCTTTACCATCATCAAGTTGTGATTTAGTTAAACTAGATAAATTAGATAAATTAATTCTAGTTAATTTTAATTCTTTTTCTACTTTATCAAATAGTGCTAACATTTCACTATTCATATTAGGTTCATAGACAATGTATTTAACATCATCCTTTTTAATTCTTTCAATAATTAATTCTAATTGCTCATCAGTTGGAATAGCACCATACTTTGAAAGAATTAATGGATAAATATGAAAACCGTAGGCTTTTTGCCAAGGACCAAATGAAGGACTTAAAGAAACAAATTTAATATTCTTATTTTCTTTTCTAAGTTTATTCGCAAGCTTTTGATAACCAGCGTCAATATCAATTAATTGTTCCTTAAGTTTTTGATAATTGCTATTATAGAAATCACGATTTTCAAAATTATTTAAGGAAATTGTTTCTAAAACATATTTGGCCATTGAAATCATCGAACTAGGATCTAGCCATAAATAAAGATCCTTATCATAGTAGTCAATATCATTAAAAACTTCACCATCATAGTAATCATCTTCAATAAAGCTTTCTTTATCATTAAAATAAACTAATGAATAACGCTTGAAATTATAGATGGCATTATGTAGTGATAAATCAACAATTTTAGATCCTAAGGTTTTAATTTCATCTAATTCAATTTTAAGATAAGGCTCTAACTTACCAATATGAAAAAAATATTTAGAATCACTAATAATATCTTTATAATTTTCTTTTAAATTAGCTGTCTGAATAATAGCATCATTTTGAATTGAATTATTAACTATCGTATTACCTGATATACGATCAATTAAAAAACCAATGGGATAAACAGTATATGAAATGACTTTTTTATTAGGTGAACATGATGAAAGACATAATAAACAAGTCAAAAGTAATAATATTAATTTTTTATTCATAATAAAATTATACCATATAAAAACTAGCTAATTATGCTTAGCTAGTTTTTCTATTTTTAAATGATAGATTTTATTACCAGCATTTAAAAATTTCTGCTCATAGGCACTTAATGGTAAATTATCCTTAATTTCATTATGAAAATCAGTAGAATCAATGATGATTTGAAATAATTTTGAATTTTGATAACTTAATTTAGAATAATCATATAAATCAAAATTATCTGTCTTTTGATAGATATAGCCATTATCTTTTAATAAATCATAATAAATTTTTAAAAAACTTTCTGCAGATAAACGGCGTTTATGATGTCCCTTTTTAGGCCAAGGATCAGAAAATAGTAAGTAGATACCATCAATACTAGCATTAGTAAAAAACTTTTGTAGATTTATAGCATTATCATTGATTATGAATAAATTATTATTTAGTTTATCCTTATTAGCCTTAAATAATTTTAACATCTTAGCCGAGCAGATATAATCCTTTTCAAAGGCGAAATAAAGCTTATCAGGATTAAGCATAGCTAGTTCTAAAATAAAGTGACCTAAACCACTGCCTATTTCTAGATATACTTCTTTAAAATTATTGCTTATTTCTTTAATTTTATGATGGTCTTTAATTAATAGTTCATTTTCCTTATTCATTAAAGGATCAACCCAATTTCGTTTTCTCATTCTCATGTTAATTATTATAACTTATTTAGGAAATTTAAAATAATTAAACTAAGATTAATTATGAATATTCTAATATCTCTCTGTATCCTCTTTTTATTAAATTTCAAGCTGGTAAAATATTATGATTTAAATCTTTACTTGCTCTTTTTTGTCAATCTTGCAAATTTATTTTTAATGGTAATTGACAATTATTTTATTTATTTAATGTTTATTTTAATAATCCAAAGTTACTTAGATTTAAAAAACTTTACCATCTATAGTCCCTTTAATTATCTGATCCTAATCATCTTATTATTTCATAAGAATATCAATTTTGATTTATTTTCTCTTTTTATCATAGCCTTTCTAGCTCTTAGTAGCTATTTTAAACTACTTGGCACTGGTGATTTAGAATTATTTATTTTCTACTCCCTATTTCATCCTAGTTATGATCTTTTACGCTGTCTTAATCTTTGTAGTCTATTTGCGCTAATATACTTTTTAATAATTAAAAAAAGGGATAAAATCGCCTTTTATCCCTTTATTTCACTAGCTATTATACTTACTTTTTAAAAATTCTAACTTCGGAATTTGTTTCTACTTTTTGATTATCTAACTCAGCTTTAGGATGCTTCTCTTTTTGTTTATAATCGCTAGAACAAACATTAATGCGACCTTTTTCATCAGTAGACATAACCTTAACTTTAATTATGTCACCTAATTTAAGATGATCTTCAATTCTTTCAATTCTCTCATTACTATATTTAGAGATATGCAATAAAGCTTCACAACCTTCAAACAATTCTACAAAGGCACCGAATTTTTCAATTCTTTTAACCTTAGCTTCATATTCTTCACCTATCTTAGCTTCTTTGATGATATTCTCAATAATAGCCTTTGCTTTATTTATCATTTCACGACTTTGGTGATAAATGCTAAGTCTACCATCATCTTCTAAATCAATCTTAACGCCATCACATTTTTCAATGATTGAATTAATAACCTTACCACCAGTACCGATAACTTCTCTAATTTTATCAACTGGAATATAAAATAAGGTAGTTTTAGGTGCATATTTAGAAACCTCTTCACGTGGTTTATCAATAGCACTTAGCATATTAGCCATAATAACACTGCGACCTTCCTTAGCCTGCATCAGTGCTTCTCTTAGAATCTCTTTAGAAATACCTTTAATTTTAATATCCATTTGCAATGCTGTAATACCATTATCAGTTCCAGCTACTTTAAAATCCATATCACCAAAATGATCTTCCATACCTTGGATATCACTTAGAATAGTATAGTGATCACCATAGGTCACAAGTCCCATTGCAATACCGGCAACCGGTGCTTTAATTGGCACCCCAGCAGCCATTAAGGACATTGAACCGGCACAAATTGAAGCTTGAGAACTAGAACCATTAGATTCTAATACTTCCGCAACCACTCTAATTGCATAAGGGAATTCATCCTCGCTTGGTAAAACCTGTAATAAGGCTCTTTCACCTAAGGCACCATGACCAATTTCTCTTCTACCAGGAGAACCCATTCTACCAACTTCACCAACTGAATAAGGAGGGAAATTATAATGATGCATAAATCTTTTTTCTTCGACAATTGATAAATCATCAATAATTTGATTATCACCTAAGGCGCCAAGTGTTGTTGTACTCAATACCTGTGTCTCTCCTCTAGTGAAAAGTGAACTACCATGTACTCTAGGCAGTAAATCAATCTGTGAATCTAAGGGTCTAATTTCATTTATAGCACGACCATCGGGTCTAATCTTTTCTACTGAAATTAATCTTCTAACTTCATCAGCCTCAATCATCGTACAATATTCTTTAACTTCCTTAAGCGCTTTATCCTGTTCTTTTTCACTCTTAAATTCAAAACTTGCAATCTCTTCTTGCATCTTTAAGATAATTTCATCTATTTTACCATAGCGTTCTAATTTTCCTTTAATAGAGACTGCTTTTTCAATATCATCTTTGGCATTCTTATCTATATATTCTCTAATAAGAGGATTTATTTCATAAAGTACTACTTCCATTTTTTCTTTAGCACATTTTTTAATAACTTCCTCTTGTAATTTACATAGCTCTTTAATTTTTTCATGACCAAACATCAGCGCTTCAAGCATCACTTCCTCGCTAACTTCCTTAGCATCAGCTTCAACCATGTTAATGGCGTCATAGGTACCTGCAACTGTTAAATTAATAAGTGATTTATCCATCACTTCAACTGAAGGATTACAGATATATTCACCATCAACATAAGCAACTATAACTCCTGCAACAGGACCTTCAAAAGGAATATTACTCAAATTTAAAGCGAGTGATGCTCCAAACATTGCTGTCATTTCAGGGCTCATATTTTGATCAACTGATAAGACCGTATTAACGATCTGCACTTCATTTCTAAAACCTTCAGGAAATAAAGGTCTTATTGGTCTATCAATAAGTCTTGCACTAAGTGTAGCATGCTCTGATGGTCTTCCTTCTCTTCTAAGGAAACCACCTGGAATTTTACCAACTGCATATAATTTTTCTTCATATGTTACAGTTAATGGAAAAAAATCAGTATCCTTAGCTTGTTTAGAAGCTGTTGCACAAGATAAGACAACGGTATCTCCATAACGGATTAAACAAGAACCGCCAGCCTGTTTTGCTATTTCTCCAGTTTCTATTATTAAATCTTGATCATTGAATTTAAAACTAAATTTTTCTTTCATATATTACCTTTTCTAACTCTTAATATTTTATCATAAATTCAGGAAATTTCTTAATCATTCAATACTTTTAAGACTTTCTACCATTTTAATATTTTTAATTCTATGCTTAACATAACTATTTACAACGAAAATAAATAGATATGAAAGAATAAAACTATATAAATATGATTTTAGATCAATTCTTCTTAAAAAGGCTAAATTATCAATTTCAACAAAATTCATAATTGTATAATGTAATAATTTACCAAGAAAGATCCCTAAAATATTCGCAAAGCTTACTAAAATCAAATTCTCATTAACAATATAAGCATTAACTTCTTTTTTAAGAAAACCTAAAACCTTAAAACTTGCGATCTCTTTTGTTCTTTCAGAAATATTAATAATTGAAAGATTAAACATAATGATAAACAAAAGAAACATTGAACAAATTATTAGTAAAATGACAATAAAATTAATATTATTAATATTTGAACTTAGATTTTCCTTTAATACATTATGATCACTAATGTAATTAACAATCTTTTCACTCGCAAGCTCATTAATTAACGCTTCTTCAATATTATTATCTTTAATTAAAATAGTATTCGCTTTAAGATTTTTATTTTCATCATTAATGAATAGATAATGATCATAATAATTATCATAGATTTTAGTTATTTTATAATGATGCTCATTATAATAATAATCATCCCCTATTTTAAGCTTTAAGTCCTTAGCTATTTTTGAAGAAATGATCACTTCTTGATCCTTAATTTCAAAGCCGAAATTATAATAATCATTTAGCTTATTTACATCATCAAAAAAGAAGATATTAATATTATGATTATCAAAGGTATGAATATCCTTATATAAAATATAATAATCATTAATTTGATAATCATGTAACTTTTTAAGAAGATGATTTAATTCATCATTTTCAGCTTCTTTTAAATTGATTATATATCGATATTTAACAATTTCTTCAAATTGTTTTTTAGGAATGTTTGAAATGCTATCTTTAATACCGAAAGCTGCAATAAGCAGTGCAAAGGATCCAGCAACCCCTATTAAGGACATTAGAAATTTCTTTTTATAGCGAAAAAGATTCCTTAACACAACCCTTTGCATATTAGTAAGTCTTCGCCAGATTAAATTAATTCTTTCTAAGTAGATTGCTTTTGATGAATTTAAATTTTTATTACGTAATAAGGAAGCTGGTTTTTCTTTAAGTTCACTTTTAACGCTATAATAAACAACAATGCTAACTGTAATTAGTGATGTGAGGATTGAAAACAATCTAATATTTACTAAAATACTAAAATTTAGTTTAGGTAAATCAAATAATTTAAGCCAATTATTATAAATTAGATAAGGAAATAAACGCATTCCTATTAGACTACCAAGAAATGATCCTATAAAACTAGCGATGATTGCGAAGGATAGGTATTTATAAACAACATAGGAATTAGTAAATCCTAACGCTTTATAAGTACCGATAATCAGTCTTTTTTCATCTATTAATCTTTTTAATGAGCTAAGGCTTACTAAGGCACTCACTATTAAGAAAAAGATCGGGAAAATATAAGCGATCGCATCCATTCGTTCACTAGCTGACTTAAAAGCTTGATAAGCATAATTAGAATTATTTGATAAAAGATACCATTTAGCATGTCTTAAATCATTTCTAGCCTCTGTAAGACCCTTTATCGAATCATCGATTTTAAGAAGATTATCCTCTAATTGATTAAGATATTCATAATTATATTCATTTTCTTTAATGCTAAGATTTAAATATTCAAATGGTATTTTACTATCTAAGGCATAAGAAAGAAATTCTTTAAGTCTAAGGACTTGGGTCTTTTTTTCATTTAGTTCATCAAGTTTATTATCATATTCCTTAGATCGATTAAAAAGATAATCAGAAAAATGATTTTCTTTAAAAGATTCTAATTCTTTTTCCTTTTTATTTAATAAATCAAGATATTTTTGATTAAAGCGATTTAGCCTTAAAAGATCATCAAATTCAATGCTTAATTGATTGAAATATTTACTCTTAAAATTGCTGATATCAGCATAAAGATAGGTTTTAATGCGTCCGCTACCAATATTACTTAAATCACGATTATAAGTAAATAAGCTAGGATCTTTAATAAAACCAACAATGGTTAATTCTTGATTATTAAATAAATCTATAGCATTACTATCATCGATAATAATCTTATCGTTGAGATTTAAAAACTTTGCATAATAATCATCAAGTAAAATCTCCTTAGCATTCTTTGGATAACGACCACTAATAAGTATTAATTTATTAACATTAGCATTAGGATTAAATGATATAACTCTAGTTTCTATACTTTGATTATTTATTTTTACAAATAAATCATAGCTATGACTTGCGAGAAGATTAATCTTTTCTATTTTTCTAAAATCATCAATCTCATTATTTGTGAAACCAAAATTAGAAATAATTTTAAAGGATGCTGTCTTATAATTATCCAGATAAGAATCGGCATTATTACGCATATTTGGACCAATTGCGAGAATTCCTGAAAAAATACATACGCCTAAGGCGTTAATTAAAAGGATGGCAAAGAAACGAGAAAAACTTATTCTAATTTCTTTAAATAAATCTTTTAAAAAAAGTAACATACTACCACTCTAGATCTTTAATCGCTTTAGGCGTGCTATTTTCTCTAATCGATTCAATCCTACCTGATTTCATTCTAATTACCTTATCCCCAATATCACATAGAGCTAAATTATGAGTGATAATAATAACTGTCATCTGATAATTCTTATTCATTTCAACAATAGTTTGTAAAATAGCTTTACTAGTTTCATAATCTAAAGCACCAGTAGGTTCATCACAAAGTAACAATTTAGGATTTTTAACCATCGCTCTAGCAATCGCAATCCTTTGTTGTTCACCACCGGATAATTGATTAGGAAAATTAAAAGAACGTGATTCTAAACCCATTTTTTTAATCATCATTTTTGAATCTAAAGGATTTCTGGCAATGCTAGCTGCTAAATCAATATTTTCAATACTGGTTAAGTTAGGAATTAAATTATAAAATTGAAAAACAAAACCAATATCAAAGCGACGATATAAGGCTAGTTTATCTTCCTTAAGTTCACTTATATTAATATTATCAACTAAAATACTACCTGAGCTTACATCATCCATGCCACCTAGAAGATTAAGAACTGTTGATTTACCAGCTCCTGAAGTTCCAGCAATAATCACTAATTCACCCTTTTTAATTGTGAAATTAATATTATCAAGAGCCTTAATTTTAATATCTCCTAATAAATATTCTTTACTAACATTTTTAAATTCGATAAAGTTATTCATTATGTATTTATTATAACACTTTTGTATTATTTTACCCTTT
>JAEWGY010000100.1 GCA_023388035.1 Bacillota bacterium
AAGCCTGGTGATTTAATTGATGAAATTAAGATTGAGAAAATTTTTATCTTTAATGATGGTGAAAGGAATCAGTTCGAGGAGTTATTAAAGGATACGCCTATTGATTTTTTTAAATTAGCAAAAGATATTGTTGTTAAAACGAAAAATGATCTTAATATAACATTAAATAATAAAATTTTAATTTCTTTAACTGATCATATTAGTTTCGCACTTGAAAGATATAAGCAAGGCATACCTTTGCCTAGTTTGATGCTTGATGATATTAAAATATTATATCCTAAAGAGTATGAAATCGGGCTATGGGCTTTAAATCGAATAAATAAAAATCTCAATGTTAATCTTGATAATGATGAAGCTGGGTATCTGACTTTACACATTCTTAATGCTAAGCTTAATGTAGCTAAGGATCAAACAATTAATATCATTCGGATGTGTAAAGATGTAATGAGCATAATTGAAAAGATATATGATATTAATCTTAAAGAAAAAAGTATCAATTATTTAAGAATAATAACGCATTTAAAATATTTAGCTCAGAAAATTTTTACTAAAGAAAATAATCGATTTATAGGCACTGATGATTTATACGACTTAATAATTAAAAAAGATAATAACCTGTCATTATGTATAAATTTAATTAGTGATTATATCAATTTAAACTTTTCTTACGATTTATCGAAAGATGACAAAGTCTATTTAATGATTCACATATTGAGAATAATTAAAAAATAAATATGGGAGGAAAAATGAAAACTAAATTACTTTCAGCAATGGAATCTTTTGCTAAGGCGATGGTTCAACCTTTAAGTTATATTTCTGTGGCAGGAATGATACTGGTCATAGGGGTTTTAATTACCAATAATGCAGTAATGGGAATATTACCATTTTTAAAATTACAACCTTTCCAATTAATCGGTAATTTTTTATATCAATGTATAATGACAATTATCAATAATTTAGGATTAGTTTTTGCAGTTGGTATAAGTGCTGCCTTAGCAAAGAGCGAAAAACATCAAGCAGCTTTAATTGCTTTATTATCGTATTTAATGTTTTTAATCGCTAATAATGTTACATTAACTACATTTGATATGCTAGCAACACCATCAAATATGATCGGCTTATATGGAACTGGGCAAACAACTTTACTCGGTGTGCAAGTTACTGATATGGGTGTCTTTAACGGGATTATTTTAGGTTGTCTTTGTTCTTATGTTTTTAATAAAACTAGTAATAAAAATTTCAAAGGTTACTGGTCAATGTATTCTGGAACTAGATTTAGCTTTGCCTTTATGGTTTTAGTTTCAATTCTTTTTGGTTTCTTATGTACCTTTATTTGGCCATCAATTCAAGAAATAATTAAACTTCTAACAAGATTAATAGCGCAATCAGGTGAATTTGGTTTGTTTTTATACGGTATGCTTGAAAGATTGTTAGTACCTACTGGTTTACATCATTTAGTTTATGCACCTTTTCAATTTGGTGAATTAGGTGGTAGTTTATCTTTAGGAAATCAAACCATAATCGGAGCTTACCCGATTGTATTAACTGAATTACAAATGAATAAGGAATTTTCTGATTCAATTTATTTTATGGGAACAGGTCTTGCTAAAACCTTTGGTTATATCGGAATATGTGCTGCATTTTACTATACTGCTTTACCAGAAAATAAAAAGAAAATAAAAAATACACTAATCCCTTTAGTTTTAACAGCATCACTTTCTGGTATTACTGAACCAATTGATTTTCTATTCGCTTTTGTAGCACCATTATTGTTTTTAGTTCATTCTATTATTGCGGGAATATTTTTAGCTTTATTAAAGATATTAAACATTCATGCTATGTCAACGGGACTAATAAACTCTTTCGTTATGAATCTTGCTGCAGGTGTTTCAAAAACTAATTGGCCATTATTTTATGCTCTAGCCCTTATTGAAATAATAGTATACTTTTTAGTCTTTGTATTTCTTATTAAGAAATTAAATTTAAAAACACCTGGTAGAATTAAAGATACTAATAACAAACAAATTGAAATTAATGATGAAATTATTAAAAAGGAAATATTTAGTGAAGAAGATATCGATAATTTAATAGCAGGCCTTGGGGGTGTAGCTAATATACTAACACTCGATAACTGTTTTACTAGATTACGAGTTAATGTTAATGATGCTAATATTATTGACGAAAATAAGATTAAACTTACTAGAAATAGTGGTATTGTTAAAAGGGGTAATGACATTCAAATAATATATGGTTTAGAAGTTTCACAAATACATAAAAATATAATTAATAGATTAAAGGAGATTAATAAGAGATAATATGGTAATAACAATTGTAGGAGGAGGAAGCACATTTACCGCTGGTATTGTAAAATCAATTGCACTCCGTAAAGATGAATTAAATGTTACAGAAATTAGATTATATGATATCAATAAAGAAAGACAAGATAAAATTGCTATTTTAGTTGATTGGATCTTACACAAAGAATTAAATACCGATATTAAATTATTAGTAACATATGATAAAAAAGAAGCATATACAAACGCTAATTTTATCTTTGCTCAAATGCGTGCTGGCGGTTATGAAATGCGTGAAAAAGATGAAAAAATTCCACTTAAATATAATTGTGTTGGGCAAGAAACATGTGGCCCTGGAGGTTTAACATATGGTATGCGAACTATTTTTCCAATGATTGATCTAATCGATGATGTTGAAACTTATGCAGATAAAAATTATTGGATACTTAATTACTCAAATCCAGCTTCGATCGTATCGCATGCTTGTCAAAAACTAAGACCTAAAGCTAGAATAATTAATATTTGCGATATGCCTATAGCGATTATAGATGTTATTGCGGCAGCTTTAGAAATTAAGGATAAAGAAAATATTATTTATGATTATTTTGGTTTAAATCATTTTGGTTGGTTTACTTCTATTGAATACAAGGGCGAGGAATTATTACCTAAAATATACGATTATGTAATGAAACATGAAATTTTATTACCAAATGCATATTTAAAAGACAAAGCTGCTAGTCTTATGAAAAAAACTAAAGATAATAGACATGCTAAGGGTAGTTGGTATTATGTTTGGAAGGGAGTTTATGAAATTATGAAAAATTTCCCTGATAAACTTCCTAATACTTATTTAAATTACTATCTGCAACAAAAAGAATTTGTTGAGCATTCAAATCCTGAATATACAAGAGCTAATGAGGTTATGGAAAGTCGTGAAAAAAATCTATTCGATGGAATAGATCGTTATCTGGAAAGTGGCATTATTGATGAAAGTGTTTTTTATGCCGGAAGTCACGGTGATTGGATAGCTGATCTTGCTATAGCTTTAAAGAATGATACGAAGCAAAGGTTTTTAGTGATAACTGAAAATCGTGGAGCTATTCCAAATATGCCATTTGACGCAATGGTTGAAGTTCCTGCTTATATTGGCGAAAAAGGTCCTGAAGTTATAGCACAAAATCCTATACCTTTATTCGAGCAAGGATTAATGATGCAACAACTAAATAGTGAAAAACTAATAGTTGAAGGATGTGTAGAAGGATCTTATGAAAAAGTTTTAAAAGGCTTTACTTTAAATAAAACTGTACCTAGCATGAATGTCGCTAAACAAATTTTAGATGAAATGATTAAGGTAAATAAAGATTATTGGCCAAAGTTAAAATAATTAAATAGATTGTAAATAAAAGAAGCTTAGCTTCTTTTATTTTACTTTATAAACACTATATTTAGATATTAAATATCAATATTAAATATTATGTAAGTAATTTTAAAAAAGTTTTATTATATAGAAGAAACACACATTTAATGATGAGCTATTTACATAAAATCATTTTGTGTGTAAAAATTATAAATAGATATATTGAAATTATTTAATATTTGTTATAATATCAATTTTATTGAGAGGTAGAATAATATATCGATTTTGACTTAATCATTATCGTTTAAATATTAATCGATTTGATTATTTATTCGAACTTCTTTTCTTGTAATTTAATGATTTATTTTTAAGTTAAGATAAGTTGTAAATATCAAAAGCCACTAATTCTTTTTGATAAAAGACATTAAAAAGGAGATTATTATGAATATACGAAAAATAGCAATTTGTGATGATGATA
>JAEWGY010000036.1 GCA_023388035.1 Bacillota bacterium
GCCTTAAAGGATGTGAACCACCTTTTAAAACTCGATCCAACTAATACCAAATTACTCACTCGAAAGCAAGTTCTTCTAAAAGAACAAATCATGCAAACTAGATAAAAAATAGATGCTCTAAAGAATGTCGACAAACAAGCAAAAGCACAACTAGAGTCTGGTAACCTTGTACAAGATAAATATAATGTCCGCCAGCGAGAAATCATCGAAACTGAAAATGACCTAAAATCACCCCAAGATGAAGTGAGAAAAGCCCCATCTTCATGAAGTGAACCCCCTGTTTGTTATACAACTTTCAGTGTTCACTTCAGATCAGAATCTTTATTTAACAAGGTATTAGCGATACAAAGTCTTTTATCAAGTTCTTTTCCTTTGATGTATAAACCTGAATAAGGCTTAATGACAATTTCAAGTTCGTAAGGCTTGATTAACTCTTTAACAACCCTTAACTCCTTATTAAATAAAGCCCTGCTTACACTTAATTCGTAATCAATCTTAAGCTTTTATATATTCTGAAGAAAAAAGTAATATTCTTAAGATAAATTTAATTCTTTTATCTCCGTCATTATAATTATTATTTTCAAAAGCATAGTCATTCCATGATTCTTTTAAAAAGTTTTCAAACTTCTTACTATCAAATAACTTAAAAACATAGCCTGCACTTCTTATTGTTTCAATTTGAGAACCATTATTTTTCAATATACTATTGAGGTATTTAATATCATTCCTAACAGTCTTTGAGCTACAATTTAAGGCTAGTGCTATTTCTTGAGAAGTAAGAATTTTATTTGAATGAGTAATGATATTGAAAATTTTTTAATTCTTGTTTCCTTCATAATTATATTTAAATTATAATTTATTGAATTTTTCACTTTCATTTATACTTTTCCTTTAGTATAGCTATATAAAATGATAAAAATGGCAATATTTAAAGTAATTTAATCTTAATAATTAAATTATTAAGATTGTATCTTTTTTAAATTTTTATTATAAAATAAAAAGCTATCACAATAGCTTTATTAGACTTCCTTGTTTTCATTTTTAAGTAATCTGAAATACTTAGTAATATAATAATCAATTAATTCTTGATTAAAAGGTTCTTCTTTTCTTTCGATCTTTTTAGTTATTAGGCTTAATTCCGTTTCTAATACCTTTCTTAACTTATCAGAATAATTATACATTTTCGCATGCATATTATATTCATTTTCATCAAGAATATTATAATAACCCTCAGCTGCAAGTTTAATATCCAAATCATAATCAATATATTGAATACTATCTTTTTTGATTAAGGCAGGAGATGCTATATTGATATAATAATTAATACCATTCTTTCTAACCATTGAAATGATATTATGCCATTTGTTGGTATAGAAAAAACAGATCGCAGGTTCTTTAGTTACCCAAAAGCGACCATTCGCTTCTTGGATAAAAGAATAGTCAGTGACCACCACCACATGGTCTTTATTTACTTCGATAACCAGGGCTTTAGACCATGTACGGTGAATGCTGCGATCATGTTTATAAGATCTAATATATATTTTATCGTTTACTTTTAAATCAATCATTGAATCTTATTCTGCTTATTAATATAGGAACCACTATCACTAACATTAAGCAGGTAAGCGCAACGAATGGGAAATTGTAATTTACTGCAAATAGAATAGTTGCTGTAAGACTAGTACTATCTTTAGGAGCATAGAAGATAATTCCTGCTAAAACAAATGATAAAAATCTTAAGACAGATACTAGTACTATACCACTCACTACTGGAATGAGTTTTTTACTCTTATTAGCAAAAATACTAGATAAACTAACTACTGCAGTTGGTATAACATAGTCTAGTGCATATTGACTAAAGTTTAAAAAATAGCCAAAATCACCTAGTATACGCATGACAATAAACCAAACTGTTGCTGTGACTAGACCGTTAATCACTCCTAGATGGAAACTTGCTACGGTTAGTGGAATTAGTGATAATTTAATACTACCACCAAAGGCTCCGATATTTAAAAATGGGATTGCATCTTTTAAAATTTCAAATAGAACTGCAAGTGATGCATAACTTGCGATTAAAACTAAATTTTTAATTTTCATAACACGCCTTTCTACATAAGGCGTAGAAAGTAAAACTCCCTACGCTAGAATTAACTAGATCAGGTAATGAGGGTAAATTCTCAGCCTTGGCTCCCCTGTTCTACAATGATTATATCATATTAATATTTACTGATTAGATATTTTTGACCTAAATTAACTGCATCTTCTATTTTAAACACCTTAATAACATGATCTTTTATATTGAATATTTTAACTAAATTTTCTTTTTCAAGTAACTTACCAATTTCATCATAGTCTTTAGGATTAGTTTCGTAATCAAGAAAATTTACTAAACGAAAACTATTATCTTTACTTTGATTTAGAATATGAGCTTTCTTTTTAGAAAAGAATTCACTTAATCTAAAAATACTAGTTTCACTATAATCGGTATTAATAAGAATGCAGTAGGCTTTTAGATTGTATAAAAGACCTAAAGGAGAATCACTACCTTCAGGATAATTTAAAGCTTGATTATTCTTAACAGCTGCTTTAATTTTACCTATTGCAATATAAGGATAAATATAGTTAGGACTAATTTCATAATCTTCAAGCTTTAATGCTTCAACTAAATTATCGCCACAGATATTCTTATAAAGATTAGCGGTATTGATTAATTTACTTTTAATTTCCTTGCAACTTAATAAATCGCCATCAAAGAAAGCTAAATCAAATGATTGTCTAAATTTAAAATTAGTTACAATGCTATAATCACTGCCAATTACTTCTTTTAAGGATTCTACGATGCTGCGTTCTTCTCCTAATAAAACACTGTCTTTAATATCTTTATATTTTAAATAAATAATTGCATTTTCTTCTAAATTTAAATCTTTAAAAACCTGGATATAATCATTTTTTAAAATATAATTCATTCACAAAGCTCCTTAGCGATTTTAGCACCTAGCCTTGCATTATTATATACTAGCTCAATATTAGCCGCTAAAGAGGTTCCTTTCGTTAAATCCTTTATCTTTGATAATAAGAATGGTGTAACTTTTTTACCCTTAATTCCTAATTTATCAGCTTCCTTTAATGCTTTTTCGATTTCTTTATCAATCATTTCAGCATCAAGTGAAAACTCCTTAGGTATTGGATTGGCAATCACTACGCCACCATCTAATTTATTTAATCGTTTAGCCTTAATAAGCTTCGCAATTTCCTTAGGTGAATCAAGATTATAATCTAATTCAAATTCACTCTCACTAACATAAAAGGCAGGTAATTTATTAGTTTTATATCCTAATACTGGAACTCCTTTAGTTTCTAAATATTCTAAAGTAAGACCTAAATCCAAGATTGATTTAGCCCCTGCACAAACAACACTAACATTAGTCTTAGCTAGTTCTTCTAAGTCAGCAGAAATATCAAAAGTCTTTTCTGCCCCCTTATGAACACCACCAATACCACCTGTTACAAAAACTTCAATTCCCGCCATATTAGCTAAAATCATCGTACTTGCTACAGTTGTTGCAGCCCAAAGCTTTTTAGCAAAGATCATTGGTAAATCACGGCGTGATGCCTTAAGGATATCCTTGCGCTTTGCAAACTCTTCGATTTCTTCCTTACTTAAACCAATAACACCAACACCTTCAATAATACCAATAGTAGCAGGAATAGCACCGTTTTCTCTAATAATTCTTTCAACTTCTAATGCTGTATTGATATTATCAGGATAAGGCATACCATGACTAATAATAGTAGATTCTAAAGCAACTACTGCTTGATTATTAGCTAATGCCTTTTCAACTTCCTTTGAAATTCTAATATTCATATATTAATTCTCCTTCTACTTGATAATTTAAAATCTCATTTTTAATTGTTTCAAAATCGTATATAGCAACATTTTTATCAGTTCTTACATTTTTAAGTGCACAGACTAAAGCTAATTTTAAACAAAAATCTAATTGATAATCCTGCATCATTGCAAAGCTAAAAGCACTAAACAAAGCATCTCCAGCACCACTTGTACTCTTAACTTCTCCCTTATAATTATGAGTATATTTTAATAATTGTTTTTGATCCTTATAATACAAGCCTTCTTTAAAACTAACTAATACTCTTTTAGTACTCATACCAATTCTTTCAATTGCTTCAAGGATTTTATCTTCACTATCGAGTTTCATAAATGATAAGGCTTCTAACTCTTTCAGATTTAATTTTAATAAGTCAATCTTAGAAAGATTATCTTTTATTTTATTCACCTTAGCACCTGCAGTTGCATCAATAAATATTGCTCCTTGTTTATTTTCACAGATCTTATCAATCAATTCCTTATTTAAATTTAAATCCATTAATAAATAATCATAATCTAATTTAATATCATTGTAATTAAGACTATCTAAAATACGCATATCATTAAAACCGATACTTAAATCATTATCCTCATTCATTATCGCGACATAAGTAGCTTGTCTATCATCTTTTTCAATTAAATCGATACTTTCACTTTGTAATTCCGCTTTAACAAACTTACCTAAACCCCTAGATGAGATAACTGATATCAATTTTAGATCATCATCCTTATTTAAATTTAATAAATTTTGATAAATATTATAAGCAACACCACCAAAACTCAAATCAATACTAGCAGGATTTGAATCTTTAGCTACAATATTAAGACCTGCAGAGATCTTTAAATCAATATTAATAGCTCCTAAAATTTGTATTTTCATATCTAAATTATACAACAATCTATCTTAGTAGTAAGGGGATATTGTTAAAAATTAACCTAAATAGAAATGTAATGTTGTCATTCACTTATTATATAAGTATTGATTTGTGATTGGGGGGTTATTGTATTAATAAAGAAGATTATTATGTGATATTTTATCAGTGAATATCTTCTTTCTTATATTGGATTATTGGATTGTTAGAAGAGATTTGAGGTATTTTTATGATTTTCTAAAAAGATTTTTCTATACAAATTTATACTGAAGATTTTAAAAATGGTTATATAAGTCTTACGGATATTGCAAAGTACAGGAATAGTGATGATCTACGATTTGTTATTCAAAACCGGATGAGAAATCGAAATACATTAGAGTTTATAGGATTGTGGGAAGCTTATATAATGAAAATTTTAATGTGTGTAATTCGGTACGTTTAGAAATGAGTCTGGATTGAATAGATTCACTATGACTACACAAAAATGGATAGAATCAACTAATGCAATTGGGATTATAGCTAAGTCAGGAAGATATGGTGGCACATATGCAAACTATGATA
>JAEWGY010000043.1 GCA_023388035.1 Bacillota bacterium
AAAGAGTGAAAGCTAGTTTATACTAGCTTTTTTATTTTCTTTAAAATAACAATTTAAAACTTTAAAAACTTTTATTTTGAAAAAAATACTTAAAAATATTTAAAAAAATTAATAAATTTACTATAAATATAACTGTAGAATTGTTATAAATAATTATAAGGAGAAAAGTATTTATGAAAGTTAAAGGTGTTAGATTACATGGAGCTTCTGATTTAAGATTAGATGAATATGAACTACCTGAAATTAAAGATGATGAAATTCTAGTTAAGATTGTCAGTGATAGTGTTTGTATGTCTACTTATAAGTGTGCTATTTTAGGAAGCAAGCACAAAAGAGTACATGATGATATCGATAAACACCCAGCATTAATGGGTCATGAATTTGCTGGTGATATTATCAAGGTTGGTAAATTACATCAAAATGATTTTAAACCTGGTGATAAATTTACCCTGCAACCTGCATTAAATTATAAAGGTACAATGTGGAGCCCTGGTTATTCTTATGAGTTTTTTGGTGGTGATGCAACTTATTGCATCATTCCTAAAGAGGTTATGGAGCTTGGTTGTCTATTAAAATATGAAGGTGAAGCTTATTACGAAGCTAGCCTTGCTGAGCCGATGTCTTGTAGTATAGGAGCATTTAATGCTGCATATCACACTAAGATGGGTGATTATACGCACTATATGGGGATTAAAGAAAATGGTAAGATGGCTATTACAGCTGGTGCTGGACCTATGGGTTTAGGTGCTATTAGCTATGCTTTAAATAGAGATATTAGACCATCCCTGTTAGTGGTAACGGATATTAATGAAGAAAGATTAGAGCGTGCTAGATCCTTATTTCCACCTATGGAAATTAAAAAAGAAAAGAATATTGAATTGCATTTTGTGAATACTGCAAAACTTGATAATCCTTATCAATATATAATGGATCTAAGTAATAACGAGGGTTATGATGATGTCTTATGCTATGCACCAGTTAAGGAAGTTGTTGAATTTTCAGGATCGATTTTAGGAAGAGATGGATGTTTAAACTTTTTTGCTGGTCCCACTGATACTGAGTTTAAAGCAGAGGTTAATTTTTATGATATTCACTATAATGCGACCCATGTAATGGGAACCACAGGTGGTAATACTAGTGATATGATTGAAGCCTTAGAGCTAGCTGCAGCTAAAAGATTAAATCCTGCTGTTATGGTTACTCATATCGGTGGTTTAGACTGTGTTTGTGATACTATTTTAAATTTACCTAAAATACCTGGTGGTAAAAAATTGATTTACACTCATCTTTCAATGCCTTTAATTGCATTAAGCGATTTAAAGCGTAAAGGATTAGAATTAAATGATAAACGTTATCTTGAGCTTAGTGAAATAGTAGATAATAATAATGGTTTATGGTGTCTTAAGGCAGAGCAATATCTAATTAAAAATTTTATTGATAAGGAATAAAATGAAAAAAGAAGCTCGTAGAGAAGAGATTGTAAGACTAATTGATAGTTTAGGAGAAATGGATTTTAAGAGCCTTAGTGAGTATTTTCCTAAGGTATCGCATATGACACTTAGAAGCGATCTTAAAGCCTTAGATAGTGAAAATCGAATTATTAGAACCCATGGTGGTTTAAAGGCGGTTGGTATTATTATCGGTACTGATGATTTTCTCAGTAAGAAAATGATTAAGAATGTTAAGGAAAAAGAATTAATCGCAGCTAAAGCTTTAAATTTAATTAAAGAAGATTCCTGCTTTTTCCTTGATTCAGGTAGTACTACTACACTCTTATCACTAGTTATTAAAGACCAGAGTTATTTAATTTATACTACTGGCTTAAATTGTGCCATCAATCTAGCAAGACTTACTAAAGCCAGAATTGTTGTACCTGGTGGTAAGCTTAATCGTTATTCTCATTCAGTCTATGGTCATTCAGCGATTAGAGAGATTGAGCGTGTAAATTTTGATCTAGCCTTCATTGGTGTATCAGCCTTTGATTATGAATTGGGTTTTCAGGTTGGTAGTCTTGAAGAAGCTTATTTAAAAGAAGCTGCTATTAAAAAGGCAAAGAAGGTAATTGTCTTAATGGATAATTCTAAGATTGATAAACGTAAGAGTTTTACAATTGGTAATATTAGTGATATTGATATTATCATTAGTGATGATAAATTACCTAAACAATTCATTAAATTATGTGAAAAAAATAATGTAGAAATACTTTAAAGGAATAATTATGAAAACAAGAGTACAAAGATTTGGTAAATTCCTTTCAGCAATGGTAATGCCTAATATTGGTATTCTGATTGCTTTTGGTTTTATGGCAGCCTTATTCATTGATACTGGTTGGTTACCAAATAAGGAATTTAGTTCATTAGTAGGACCGCTACTAACATATCTAATCCCTATTTTTATTGCTGCTAGTGGTGGCAAACTTATTGCCGGTGAAGAAGGAAGAGTGGTTGCAGCTATTGCGGTAATGGGAGCTATTTTAAAAGATACTAGCATCACCATGCTGATGGCTGCTATGATCATCGGACCTTTAGCTGGTTATGTTATTAAAATATTTAATAAATTAATAGATAAGCATCTTAAAGCTGGATTTGAAATGTTAGTTAAAAACTTTTCAATCGGTATTATTGGTATGTTGCTTGCACTTATTAGTTATCTTGTAATTGGACCACTAATGAGTACTATCTTAAATATGTTTGCTGGTGCTATTGATTTTTTAATTGAGCATAAACTATTACCATTTTCAGCGATCTTTATTGAGCCAGCTAAGGTACTATTTTTAAATAATGCAATTAATCATGGTATCTTTACGCCAATCGCAAGTGCTCAAGCAGCAAGTGCTGGACAGTCGATTATGTTTATGTTAGAAACTAATCCAGGTCCTGGTTTAGGTGTTTTACTAGCATATTTATTTTTTGCGAAGAATAAAATTACCCGTAACTCTTCGTCTTCAGCAATCATCATTCATTTATTAGGTGGTATTCATGAGATTTATTTCCCCTACATCCTAATGAATCCATTTATTATCATTGCACCAATTATTGCTAATATGACTGCTATTTTCTTTTATAATCTTTTAGGTGCCGGCTTATCAGGACCACCATCTCCAGGATCAATTATCGCTTTCTTAGCCCTAAGTCCTGGATCACAGCTACTTATTAATCTAGCAGGAATCATTATCGCAACCGTTGTTTCTTTTTTAATAGCTGCACCAATTGTAAGATTAGCACAAGATAAAAGTGAAGAAGAAGAAAGTGTTAAGGTAACAGTTGATAAGCTTAATCTTAAGAAAATTATCTTTGCCTGTGATGCTGGAATGGGATCTAGTGCTATGGGTGCAACTAAGTTTAGGAATAAGGTTTTAAAATATCGCAATGATCTTATTATTAAACATAGTTCAGTTGATACTATTGATGCTGATACGAGTGTTGTAGTAGTACAAAGACAGTTAGTTGAAAGAGCTAGAAAAACAGCGCCAAAAGCACAAATAGTGGCGATTAATAATTTCTTAGATGATCCTAAGTTAGTAAATTTATTACAAGAAGTAATTAAGGATTATGATCTTAATGAGCTTAAAAAAGAAAAGGAAATATTAGTTAAG
>JAEWGY010000083.1 GCA_023388035.1 Bacillota bacterium
GGTCATACCTGTTACCATCCCGAACACAGAAGTCAAGCACTTTAGCGGTGAGCATAGTCCTTAGGGGCAAATCAAACACATTGCCAGATAAAAACAGCTTCGGCTGTTTTTTTATTTTATAATAACTATTTATTTTGTTATATAATAGTTTTATATTTATTTTGAGGTTTATTACATGATTAAGTATTTAAAGAAAATTTTAATCGTTTCTTTGGTCTTTATTTCTATTTTAATCACAAGTACTTATTTTATTGGTTCTTATTTTGTTGATTACGCCTTAGTAGCTAATCCTAAATCAGCTAAACGCATGAGTACTAATGACTTATCAAAGGAAGTGAAGATAATTAATAATATTAAAAACAATGAGGAAATATTATTAGATGATTTTCTAAATAAGCATAAGCTTAATGATTTTACATTAAACACAAGTGATGGTATCAAAATTTATGGACATTATCTTAAACAGGAAACTTATACACCTAATTGGGTTATTGTAGTCCATGGTTATCAGTCTAGTGAAAGAAGATCATTAATTATTGCGAAGGAATTTTATATGCAAGGGTTTAATATCCTGACTTATAATTTAAGAGGTCATAAACCTAGTGAATCAAAATATATAACTATGGGTTATTACGATAAATATGACCTTAAGGAAATTATGGACTTTGCTTTAGAGCTTGATAGTAATGCTAAAATTTTATTACATGGGACATCAATGGGTGGTGCGACTGTTCTTTTAACCGCAGCATTAAATCAGAATGATCAGCTTGTAGGCGTTATTGGTGATTGTGCTTATGCTGACTTATATACTATTTTCGCAAAGGAGCTTAAATATCGCTTTAATCTTCCAAGTTTCCCAGTATTAGATATGGCTAATATCATGGCAAAAGTAAAGGCTAAATTCAATCTAAAGGATGTAAGTCCGATTAAAGAAGTTGCTAAAATTAATGTTCCGATATTATTTATACATACTAGCGGTGATGATTTTATTTCAGTTAATGATACTTATGATTTAGCTAATCAAAGTAAGGATCATCGATTATATATTGCTCAAGGTTTTGGTCATGCTGATGCTTATTATGCAGATAAGGAAAAATATTTTAGTGAGATAAATCAATTCTTTAAAGATTTTAAAATCTTTCAGTAATTTTTGTATATTTTCACATTTTAAACACATTTATTTTGCATAATATAAGTGTACAAGTTATAGACTTGTAGATTATAATAAATTTTTTCATTTTTTCTCTCTAAAAGACTTGTAAAAGTCTTTTTCTTTGTATAAAAAAAGAGAATAAATCTCTTAATTTAAATATAAAGCGTGATATTCTTCAAAAGAAAGTTTTTCTTCATAAATCTTACTTGCCGCCTCAATACCTACATAGCGATAGATATTGCTGACATATTCATTTCCGGTGAAGATTTCCTTACCCTTTGGATAACGCAAGATAAAACCGAATTTATGAGCATTTTCACTTAACCACTTCGCTTCAGGGGAAATTGAAAAACTCGCATAACCATTCGCAATTAGGGAGATGGTTAAACCGGTATTAAATTCAGATTGACCTGGTCTTGAAATACCATTTTTATCAGGATTACGATATTCAGAATATAAGTTTTGTTGTTCACTAATTGAACGATACCCCTGAGATGCATAGATAGCTAGTTTTTCAGCGGTATTAGCCATTGTATCGACCATTAATTTAAAAGCGTTATAAGCTTCATTATTAAGTCTTTGACCTTCACTTGCATATTTTACACTCATGTCTACCAAATTTAAATCAGCATTAGAGTCAATAGCATTATTTTTATTTACTAAGATTAAATTTGAAAAAGTATTGGTATTTAAACTTTCAAAGTATTTAATATAATTACCATTTAAGACAAAACTAGTCTCACTATTTTCAGGATGTTTTTTAACATCATTAATAAAATCATCTATTTGTTCTTGCTTATCGAAGGTTAAAAGGGCAATGATTTCAAAGTCTCTTAATTCTTTAACTAGTACCTTTGCTTCATCGAGGGTATAACCCTTTTTTTGTAATTTCTCATATAAAAAAATCAGTTTATCATCTACCTTATTTCTTAAATTGTATAAGTCGATGTAGTCAGCATGGAAATTCTCTTTTTTAACTTCAGCATTTAAATATTCATTATAATAAGCATTTTTGATAATGGTTTTACTAAGTTTTTTATCCCTAATAGCACTTATCGCTTCATTATCATAGCCTAAATTTCTTAAATTGCGATATTCATTTAGTTTAGGTACTCTAAATAACAATACAATTAGAAAGATAGTTAAAGCTATCAGTGAAAGGATTAAACCATTCAATTTACGATTTTTAATTAAAACAAATTGTTCCATCATAATTCCTCATATATAAGTAAATTATACCATAATATGCTATAATTTTAATTACTGATTATTAAAGGAGCAAACATGTCACTTAAAGCTGGAATCGTAGGATTACCAAATGTAGGTAAATCAACTTTATTTAATGCAATTACTAATTCAAGGGTAATGGCAGCAAATTATCCCTTTGCAACAATCGAACCTAATATTGGTGTTGTTGAAGTTAAAGATGAACGCTTAACTAGAATAGCAGAAATATTTAATCCTCAAAAAACTATTTATGCAACTTTTGAATTCATTGATATTGCCGGTCTTGTGAAAGGTGCTAGTAATGGCGAGGGTTTAGGTAATAAATTTCTAGCTAACATTCGTGAAGTAGATGCGATCTGTCACGTGGTTAGATGTTATGATAATAATAATATAGAACATGTTTATGAAACAGTTGATCCCTTAAGAGATATTGAAATTATTAATTATGAATTAATCTTAGCTGATATCAGTTCAATTGAAAATAGACTACCAAGACTAAGTAAAAGACTTAAAGCGAGTAGTGATTTAGAAGCTAAGAAGGAAGCGATGTATCTTGAAAAGTTTTTAGAGGTATTAAAGGAAGGCAAATTAGCTAATAGTATAATTACAGATGCTGATGATAGTGATTTTATTAGAAGATTAAATTTATTAACTACTAAAAAGATGATTTATGTATGCAATATTGCAGAAGAAGATATTAATAATCCTTTAAATAATAAATACTATCAAGCAGTATCTAAGCAGGCTCTTAAGGAAAATACCGAAATTGTTGCAATTAGTGCTAAGATTGAAGAAGAATTAAGTGATATGGATAGTGTTAGTAAAAAGGAATTTTTAAATTCTCTTGATATTAATGAAAGTGGACTTGATAATTTAATTAAAGTTGCTTATAAAACTTTAGGACTTTGTACTTATTTTACCGCTGGTGAAAAAGAATGTAGAGCTTGGACTTTTAATAATGGTGCTAATGCAGCAAACTGTGCTGGGATTATTCATTCTGATTTTGAGAAAGGCTTTATTAAAGCTGAGGTTTATACTTTTGATGATTTAATCACTTTCGGTACTTATAATAAACTTAAAGAAGCCGGTAAAATTCGTTTAGAGGGTAAAGACTATCTTACTAAAGATGGTGATATCATGTTATTTAGATTCAATGTATAATTACTTAGTTGCTGTATCTGGTGGCCCTGATTCAATGGCCTTACTTGATTTATTACGTAAATATGGCTTAAATCTTATTGTAGCCCATGTTAATTACAATCAAAGAGAAAGTGCCCTGAAAGATGAAATGATAGTTTCTGATTATTGCTTAAAATATAATTTAAAATTATTTATTAAAAGGTTTGAAGGAACTTATCAAGGTAATTTTCAAAATTATGCTAGAATTTTAAGATATGATTTTTTTCATGAATTATACCATGAATATAATTGTCAAGCCTTATTTTTAGCTCATCATAATGATGATCATTTAGAAACTTTTTTAATTCAAAAAATTCAAAATAGAATACCCTATACCTATGGTTTAAATATGATTTCTTATTATAAAGATATGAAATTAATTAGACCTTTGCTTAGTTTGCGAAAAAAAGAACTCTTAGCTTACTGCTTAAGTTATGGAATCTTATTTGGTCATGATGAATCTAATGATACTAATAAATATCTTAGAAACTACTTACGTAATAAGGTTTTAAGTAATTTCAAAGAAAAGGAACTTTTTAATTTAAATAATTTAATTACGAAAATAAATCTTAAGAAAAAAATTAAAGAAAATAATTATGAAGATTTACTTTCAAGAAAGGTTATAGCTTATCAATTTTTTCTAATCTTGGATAAGGAATTTTATCTACATCATAAACTTAAGGCTAGTATTTCGAATAAGGAAATTAAAGAATTAATTAAAAAATTAAGAGCTAAATATATTTTAATTACAGATTATCCCTTAATTATCGAAAAAAGAAATGATAAGATTTATTTTCATGAAAAAAA
>JAEWGY010000016.1 GCA_023388035.1 Bacillota bacterium
GGAAGGTTATTAGCGCTAAGGCTAGCGGTAAATATAATGCCTTTGAAACCTTGGTAACAATTGAAGATGAGAATGGTATTAAGCATGACCTAGCCTTAAGTCAGAAATGGCCTATTAAGATAGCTAGACCAAGTAAAAAAAGAGAAGTTATTTCTAAACCTTTAATTACTGGACAAAGAGTTATTGATACTATTTTTCCAGTTGCAAAGGGTGGAGCTGCTACGGTACCTGGTGGTTTTGGTGCTGGGAAAACAATGCTTCAACATCAAGTTGCTAAGTGGTGTGATGCCGATATTATTGTCTATGTCGGTTGTGGTGAGCGAGGCAATGAGATGACCCAGGTTTTAGAAGAATTTAAGGAATTAAAGGATCCAAAATCTGGTAAACCACTACTTGATAGAACAATTCTAATCGCTAATACTTCAAATATGCCAGTGGCTGCAAGAGAAGCTTCGATTTATACTGGTATTACCTTAGCTGAATACTATCGTGATATGGGTTATCATGTTGCGATCATGGCTGATTCAACCTCACGTTGGGCAGAGGCTTTAAGAGAGATTTCAGGAAGACTAGAAGAGATGCCAGCTGAGGAAGGATTTCCAGCCTATCTTCCTAGTAGAATTGCTCAGTTCTATGAAAGATCTGGTTACACTACTAATTTAAATAATACTCAGGGCTCTGTAACTATCATCGGTGCTGTTTCGCCGCAAGGTGGTGACTTTTTAGAGCCGGTTACGCAAAATACAAAAAGATTCATTAGAACCTTCTGGGCCTTAGATAAGTCATTAGCCTATACTAGACACTTTCCAGCTGTTAACTGGAATCAAAGTTATAGTGAATATATTGATGATCTTAAAGAGTGGTATGAAGAAAATGTTGCGAAAGACTTTATCGATTTAAGAGCTAAAGTCATAGCCTTCTTACATGAAGAAAATGAATTAATGGAAATTGTTAAACTGATCGGTTCAGATGTTTTGCCAGATGATCAAAAATTAATTTTAGAGATTGCTAAGGTTATTAGGGTTGGTTTCCTGCAACAAAATGCCTTCCATAAGGACGACACTTTTGTACCTTTTGATAAGCAATATCGCATGCTTAAAATAATTTTATACCTACATAAAAAATGTAAAGAACTTATTTCTAGAAGAATTCCACTTACAGTTATTATGAAAAAGGGTTTATTTGATAAGATAATTAAGATTAAATATGATATTCCTAATGATAATCTTGAATTATTAGATGATTATTATAAGATGATCGATGATAGTCTTAATATGATAGAATAGGAGCTATTATGGATAAACAAATTATTGGTTTAGATGAGATAAATGGTTCCTTAGTTGTGTATCACAATACTGAAAATGTCTCTTATGAAGAAATGGTAAGTATTGTAAAAGATGATGGAACTAAAAGAACCGGAAGGGTTATACAAATAGAGGATGATAAGGTAGTTGTTCAGGTTCTTGAAGGAACGATGCAACTTTCTAAGACTAATTCTAAAACTAAATTCCTTAAACATCCTATGCAAATCGGCTTATCTAAAGAAATGCTAGGTAGGGTTTTTAATGGTATTGGTAAACCGATAGATGGCCTAGGTGAAGTATATGTATCAAAATTTGAAAATGTTAATGGTAAACCTTTAAATCCTGTTTCACGGGTATATCCTTCTGATTATATTGCTACTGGTATTTCAGCAATTGATGGTTTAAATACTTTAATCAGAGGACAAAAATTACCAATTTTCTCTGGTAGTGGTTTGCCTCATGATAAATTAGCAAGTCAAATTGTTAAACAAGCAGAATTATCAGGAGATGAAAAGGATAATTTCGCCATTGTTTTTGGTGCTATGGGTATTAAACATGACGTAGCTGATTATTTTAAGCGTAGTTTTGAAGAAACTGGGGTTATTAATAAAGTTTGCATGTTTTTAAATATAGCAAACGATCCAATTATCGAAAGAATTATCACTCCTCGCTGTGCCTTAACTACAGCTGAATATCTAGCTTATGAATGTGGTATGCATGTTTTAGTTATTCTAACAGATATGACTTCATATTGTGAAGCACTACGTGAATTTTCTAGTTCTAAGGGTGAAATTCCAGGACGTAAAGGATATCCGGGTTATTTATATTCTGATTTAGCAGAATTATATGAACGTGCAGGTATTATTAAAGGGGTAAAGGGTTCAGTTACCCAAATTCCTATTTTAACAATGCCTAATGATGATATTACCAATCCTGTACCTGATTTAACTGGTTATATCACTGAAGGTCAAATTGTATTAGATCGTAGTTTACATCTTAATGGTATTTATCCACCAATTGGTTCTTTACAATCATTATCACGTCTAATGAAGGATGGTATCGGAGAAGGCTATACTAGGGCTGATCATCAAGATGTGGCTAATCAGCTTTTCGCAAGTTATGCTAAAGTAATGGATGCTAGAAGCTTAGCATCGGTTATCGGTGAGGATGAATTATCAGATATTGATAGACGTTATATTGAGTTTGGTAAATTATTCGAACAATTCTTTGTAGGTCAAGGTTATGAGTCAAATCGCTCAATAAATGAAACAATTAATCTTGGCTGGGCACTATTATCAACACTGCCTAAGGAAGCTTTAGATCGCTTAGATGATAAACTTATTGATGAATTCTATAATCCTAATAATGCTGATGAATTAATTAAGATGGCTAAAAAAGGTAAATTATAATGAATCAAATATTTGCTACTAAGGGTAATCTTTTAAAATCAAAAAAGTCCTTAGCACTTGCTAAAATGGGTTATGAACTCATGGATAAAAAAAGAAATATCTTAATTAGAGAAATGATGATGCTAGTTGATCAAGTTAAGGAAATGAGAGGTGATCTTAGTACTGTTTATAAAGAAGCCTACTTCTTCCTTCAACAAGCTAATATCTCTAATGGTTTTATTCTTAATACTGCAACTCAGGTTACGCTTGAAGATAGTATTAAACTAACTTATCGTTCGGTTATGGGAGTTGAAGTTCCTAAGGTTTCATATGATCATAAAAATGTTGAAGTTAAATATGCTTTGGAATATTCAGATTCTAGAATTGATACTGCCTATATTAAGTTTTTGGAAGTAAAAAGATTAACATTTTTATTAGCACAAATTGATAATGCCTTATATCGCTTAGCCAGTGCTATTCGT
>JAEWGY010000041.1 GCA_023388035.1 Bacillota bacterium
AAACGGTACTGATACTAACACCGGCTTCAATTGCTATTTCTTTTATCGTTGGATTTTTCATATTAATTATCTAATTTTTAATATTATCACTATTAACTTTTTAATATTTTAACATTTTTTATCAAAAAAAGAAATCATCATTATTGACAAGCGCTTTACTTTTTTATATCATTAAATTAATTAAAGCGTTTTAATAAATTATATAAAGGAGAAGAAATATGAGAAATAATTTATTTAAATTCTTATTGTTAGCGCTTTGTTCACTATTATTAGTGTCTTGCGCTTCTAATAAAAAAGAAGAAGTTAGTAATACAGAAAGCAAGGAAGTTGCTACTACAAGCAGTAATAAACTTATTGTTTATTCAAATGCTGTTTCATCTGGTAGAGGTGAAGCAATGAAAGAATTCTTTTCTAAACATGGTTTAGAAGTAGAATTTGTTGATTTAGGTGGAAATGCTTTATCTAATCGTTTAGTGGCTGAAAAGAATGCACCTATTGCTGATGCAGTATTTGGTTTAAATGAAATGGTATTTAGACAAATTGAAGCTCAGGCTCCAGGTATCTGGAAAGAATTTACTCCTGCTTGGAAGGCAGACTTAGAAGCTAGTAGCATTCCTGAAGGTGGACGTTTTTATCCAGTTAATGAAGCAAGAGTATTTATGATTTATGATGCAGCTAAGATAACTAGCCCAGTTAAGGATTGGTTAGATGCAGCTAATAATGCAAGTTTAAAAGAAAAATATTTAGTTCCTAATAGTCTTGGTGGTCAAACTGCTATCGCAATAGTTTATAATAATCTATTAAATTATGTAGATACTAATGGTGATTTAAATATTTCTGAAGATGGCTGGAAGGCTCTTGAAACTTATTTTGCAAATGGTGTAACACCAAGCGAAGGTAAGACTCCAATCACTGAACTTGTTGAGGGTAAAGTAGATTATAGCTATACTTGGCTTTCAAATGTACCATTAGTTGAAAAAGAATATGGTATTAAATTAGGTGTAGTTAACCCACCATATGGTGTTGCTCAAACTTTTGAACAAGTTGGTATCATTAATAAAGAAAATGTTAAACCAGAAGCACAAAAATTTGCTGATTTATTAGGAGATCCAGAATTAATGGCAATTATGGCAGAAAAATTTGGTTTCGTACCTGCTAATACTAAAGCTAAAGGAAGTATCAATCCACGTGTCTTAGAAATATTAGAAAATACTACACCACAAAAAACAGACTTTAATTTTGTTGGTAGTAATGTTGATAAATGGGTTGAAAAGATTGAATTAAATTATTTAAGGTAATAATTATGATTAAATTTGAGAATGTAGAAATTAAGTACGGTGATTTTGTTGCAGTTCCAAATTTAAACTTTGAGGTAAAAGAGGGTGAGTTTTTCACCCTTCTTGGACCTTCTGGTTGTGGCAAAACAACGACTCTAAGAGCTCTTGCAGGCTTTTTAAATCCTTCAAATGGGAAAATTTACATCGATGATAAGGATATTACAAATGTTAATATTGATAAAAGACAAATTGGGATGGTATTTCAAAGTTATGCTCTATTCCCCAGCATGAGCGCTTATGAAAATATCGCTTTTGGTCTTAAAGTAGAAAAACAATCAAAGGATTATATTGAAAAAAGAGTAAAAGAGCTTGCGGCAATGGTTGATTTAACAGATGCTCAGTTAGCTAAAAATGTTTCTAATATGTCAGGTGGTCAGCAACAAAGAGTTGCGATTGCTAGAGCTTTAGCTAAAAAGCCAAAGATCTTAGTGATGGATGAACCTTTATCTAACCTTGATGCAAAACTAAGAAAATCACTGCGTAAAGAAATTAAGGAATTTCAAAAAAATTATGGTATCACTACTGTTTATGTAACTCATGATCAAGAAGAAGCTTTAATGCTATCAGATCGCATTGCAGTGTTTAACATGGGTCGCATTGAACAAATCGGTACTCCTGATGAAATATTTAATAAGTCACAGACTGAATTCGTATGTAATTTTATTGGTGAAGCAAATAAATTTAAATATGAAGATTTAATATCATTTGGATTTAAAGAAAGGGTATATAGTGAAGAATATAATTACTATATAAGACCAGAGAAAATCCTTTTCTATAAAGAAAAAATTGATAGACCAAGTTTTAGTGCTAAAATAATTGGTAAAGAATTTTATGGAATGTATGGTTATTATATTTTAGAAAAGGATAATTGCAAATTCATTTCCTTTCAAAAAGAAGCTAGAGCAGACGATTATAAGGAAGGAATGATTGTTAATGTTGTTATTGATGAGAAGAATGTTTTAGAATTTAAAAGGTAAATTATGAAAACTTTTGATCTTAAAAATAAGTATAATCTTGCTTTATTAATTTTCCTTTTATTTTTATCATGGTTTTTTCTAGCTTTTCTAATCGTTCCTAATATTGAAATTTTAAAAACTATTTTTCAATCTGAAAATGGTTTTTCATTTGAAAATTTTAATAAGATAATAAATTCATCTAGGGCAGTTAAAGGTGTTATTAATTCTTTTTTATTGGCATTAGTTTTACCAATAACCACTAGTATTTTAGGTATTTTAGAGGTTTTATTTATTGACTTCTTTAAAATCAAAGGAAGACGCTTTTTAACCCTTGCCTATATGGTACCTTTAGTTTTCGGAGGTATAATGTTTGCGAGTGGCTATGTGTTTACTTATGGTTCGCAAGGTATTGTAACTAAAGCTCTGGTTTCAATATTTCCTAGTATTCCAGTTGATTGGTTTAGAGGTTTTGGTGCAGTTGTATATATAATGACCTTTGGTTGTACCTCTAATTATTTATTATTCTTTAGAAATTCACTACAAGGTATTGATTATCAAACTGTAGAAGCAGCAAAAGGTTTAGGTGCAAGCAATACTCAAATTATCTTTAAGGTTGTTTTACCTACCTTAAAACCGATGATTCTTACCTGTTTGATACTTTTATTCCAAACTGGTTTAACAGCTTTTTCAGCACCACTTTTAGTAGGGGGTCGTAATTTTGAAACTATCGCTCCTTTGATTTTAACCTTTTCACAAAGACCAACTTCAAGAGCGCTAGCGGCAATTTTATCAATTTTTCTAGCAATATTCCAATTTACACTACTTTTTATCATTGGAAGAAATGAACGTAAAGGTAATTATCTTTCAGTTTCTAAAACTAAGACTAGGATTAAAAGACTAAAAATTGAAAATCCAATAATGAATATATTAGCGCATATCACTGCCTATATATTTGCTTTTATCAATTTAATACCATTAATCTTAATCGTACTATTTTCATTCACAAACTTTGTTGCGATTGAAACTAGAAATTTAAGTTTTAGTAATTTTAGTTTAGAAAATTATATTAAAATCTTAACTGATAGTTCATCTTATAGACCCTTTGTTATTTCAGTTATTTATTCTGCAATAGCAGCTGTTATCGCGGTAATTTTAATGCTTATTACAGCTAGAATTGTTTTCAAAGCAAAGAATAAATTTGGTTCTTTACTTGAGATAATTATCCATATACCATGGATATTGCCTTCGATTATGTTTGGTCTAGGTTTATTACTATCGTATTCAAAACGTAATATTTTAGTTATGAATAATATATTATTAGGTAGCTTTGTAATTATGTTAATAGCTTATATTGTAACAATGTTACCTACAACCTTTAGATTTATTAAGGCTTCATATTATTCAGTTGATTCTAATCTTGAAGATGCTGCAAAAAATTTAGGTGCAAATCCTATCCTTACTTATGTAAAAGTTGTTTTACCGATAATCTTACCTACCGTTCTAGCAATGCTGGCATTAAACTCTAATGGTAAATTAGGTGACTACGATTTATCTGTTTTCTTGTATAATCCAGCAGCAAAACCAATTGGTGTCGTAATCCGAGAAAATACTAATCCAGATATCGGTCCGCAAGGTATTGCTTTGAATTTTGTTTATACTGTACTTCTTGTTCTTATTAATATCTTAGTATTTTTCTTTGTTTATGGAGATGGTAAGAATAAAATTAAAAGATTATTTAAAAAAGGTGGTTTAAATGAGAAATATTAATAGTAAATTTTTAAATGAACTTTCAAATAAAAAATTATTAATAATTGCCCATCGAGGAGGTAGTGCAGCTAGTATTATCGAAAATACTAGTGAAGCAGCAAAAGTTGCAAGATTACAGAAAGCTGATATTATCGAAGCTGATATTATTAAAAGTCTAGATGGTAAATATTATATGTTTCATGATGGAAACGAAAAAAGGTTATTAGGTAAAAATAAAAATATCAAAAAAATGACTTCTCAGGAAATTGAAGAATTAACATTTTATAACGAGATAGGCGAAAAGATTAATAAAAAAGTTGAGACTTTAGAATCCTACCTTAATAATATACCTAGAGATATTTTAATTAATTTTGATCGTTCTTGGTGGTATTGGGATGAATTATTAGAATATTTTGATGATTATAAAGATTTACATGAGAATATTTTATTTAAATCACCTGTTAAAAAAGAATATCTTGAAAAATT
>JAEWGY010000082.1 GCA_023388035.1 Bacillota bacterium
GTTCAAGTCCCACCAGCGGCACCATTAGAAAATTATAATAAACTGACATTACCTTGATTATATTGCCCATCTTAGTAAAGAATGGGCTTTTATTTTGTTTTAAATAAGGATTAGATATTAAAAGATATGATAAGTTATCGCTTCTAAAGGAATTATTCATCTTAAGTCTTATCACTAAATAAGATAATTATGATAGGAGTTCTAGCATAAGTTAATACTTACAGTCTATTAGAATTTTTAAAGAATTTAAAGTTTAGAGTGATGAAATATCAGAATGGATAATTGATTATCCTATTGTTACAATAAGAGCTAAATTGCAATTAGAAAATTAAGTTAAACATAGTATAATAGAAATATCAAACAAGTAGTAATTTGGATAGGGGGTATTGTATGTTAATAACCGGAATTTTAATTACAATAGTTGCGATTTTTATGATTATAGTTCCTAAGTTTTTTATGAGACTTAAAAGTCCTAGAATACCTGATGAATTATTAAAAAACCCTAAAATGAAAATTGTTCTTAGAGTATGGGGTAGTATTTTTGTGCTTGTAGGAATTTTATTAATTGTTTTCTCAATGATTTCATAAGAAATTACAATTCCGTAAGCAGTTTGAGATTATTTATATAATCTCTTTTTTATGTTTTAAGCTTTAATTAGTGCAGTCAGACTAAATAAATACCCTGAAATAACTTTTTGAATTACTATATTAAAAATGATTATAATTATATGACAGTATTATTAAAGTTTTTCTTTCTTTCTTAAGCTAGAATCTTTAAACTATTAATAAATTAATATTTTTACTTGAATTTTTATAGCTAAAAAGGTAAAATAATTTAGCGTGGGAGGATTAGAACTTTGTCCATAACCACAGGCTATAGGAGGAAAAATGGCTAAAAAGAAAGTTACAAAAGTATGTAAACTTCAATTTATGGCAGGCGGAGCAAAACCGGGTCCAGCTCTAGCAAGTGCTGGTATTAATATGCCACAATTTTGTACTGCCTTTAATGATGCTACTAAAGATCGTAAAGGTGAAGTTGTTCCAGTTGTTATTACTGCATACGAAGATAAAACCTTCGATTTTGTATTAAAAACAACACCAGCTGCTAATTTAATTATGAAAGCAGTAAATATTACAAAGGGTTCTAGTAATGCAAAAACTACTAAGGTAGGAACTATCACTAAGGCTCAATTAAGAGAAATTGCTGAATATAAAATGCCTGATTTAAATGCTAATGATGTAGAAGCTGCAATGAATATTATTGCGGGAACTGCTAAGAATATGGGCGTTTTAGTAGAAGGAGAATAATGATGGCTAAATTATCTAAAAACTATCGTAAATCACTAGAACTAATTGAAAAAGGAAAATTATATAGCATTACAGAAGCTGTTGAATTAGCTAAGAAAACAACAACTGTTAAATTCGATGCAACTTTAAGAGCTTCATTTAATTTAAATGTTGATCCAAGACATGCTGATCAACAAATCAGAGGAGCTATGGTACTACCTAATGGTACTGGTAGAACTCAAAAAGTATTAGTTGTAACTCAAGGTGCTAAGGAAGAAGAAGCTAAGAGTGCAGGTGCTGATTTTGTTGGTGGTAAAGAAGTACTTGATGATATCAAAAAAGGTTGGTTTGATTTTGATGTTATCGTAGCAACTCCAGACATGATGGCTGAACTTGGTAAATTAGGTAAGATTTTAGGTCCTAAGGGTTTAATGCCTAATCCTAAAACAGGAACTGTAACAATGAATGTTGCTGGTGCTATTGAAGAGATCAAGAAAGGTAAGATCGAATACCGTGTTGATAAAGAAGGTAATATCAATGTATTATTCGGTAAGGCTAGTTTTGAAACAAAGGCTTTAGTTGAAAACTTTGAAGCAATCCTAAATCAAATTCAAAAAGCAAGACCTGCAGCTGTAAAAGGTGCTTATATCAAATCTTTAACTATCAGCTCAACAATGGGTCCTGGTATTAAAGTAGAACATGCATAAGATCAAGTAATACTTGATCTTTTTTATTTTATGCTTAAAACTAGCATTTACTTAGAAAAAATATTAGGTAAGTTAAAAAATAATTAATAGATTAATTTGAAATATTGCTTTAACGGGGGATTAATGAAAATGAGATATCACTATAGTAGAATTAATAAGAAATTATTAACTCTTTTTTATCTTTACTATTAATAATTACAAGTTTTCCAATAGCTTTTTCTAATATTAAAGCAGCTGAAGATATCTAATAAGTTAATTAAGATTTCAACAATCTCTACAGAAGATAATCCTAAAATTAGTTTTTACCTGATACTGGTTATAATTTAAATTATAAACTATCACTACTTTTCCTAGCGCTATCACTAATAACTTATAGACTAAGGGAAAAATCATAAATTTAAAATGGACTCTTAAAATTTAAGGGTTCATTTTAATTTATCGCCTCTTTAAAACCTTAGATAATAAAGCTTTATTTATAATTATGTTAATGTTATAATGATAAAAAAGGAAGGGGTTATTCATTTGCTTAGTTATAATTTTCATAGATATAAAAATGGAGATAAAACTTGATAGTTTAATCATTAATTATCTTTATTAATCATCTTAAATAATATAAAGAAATAAATTTTATTGTATTTTATATTATTAAAGTTTTAATTGAAATAAAATATATGATATTTAGTATTGTTTAGTTTATCCTAAACTTATTATTCGAAAGGAGTGCTATCAAATTGACAGGATTTATTAAAAAATTACTAATAAGTATATTAACTATCGGTTTCTCGATTTTAGGAAGCGTTGGAACATGGTAAGATTAAATGGTATTAAAAAAGGCTATAATTTTATATTTTTAGGCTTAGTATATGCTACTTCTTATAGATCAATAATAACTAATGATCCTTCAGTTTTATGGCATATTTATAACTGTAGCATAGCTTTATTATTAATTACTATTGGTTTTATGGAAATTTTATATACGAAAAATAGTGATAAAATTAAAATTATTAGCAAACTTTTATTAGGGATGTTAGTATATGCACTTTTTATTTTAATTATTCATTATTTCTTTCAAGGTGTAATTACGATTATCATTTCCCTTATTTTGTATAAACTTGCTTATGATAAATTAATTGCTAGCTAAAGGTGATTAAGTATTTAATTTAATAATCTTTGTTATAATTTAACTGAATAAATTTTAATTGTTACATAAATAAAAGGATTAATTTCATAAGAGAAATTAATCCTTATTTTAATTAGTAGTATTGTATTAACTAGTTTGAATTATTTATTTTGTATTTTTAAAATTAAGTCTTTTAATTCTTCCTTAGAGTTAACCATATAATCACAAAGTAAACGATTCTTATTTTCTGCATCAATAGCTAGGATACGATTTACATGATCACTAATATCAGTCTTCTTTTTAAGTATTTCTTCTAATAGTACTTTTTTATTATTCTTTATAAAAATTGTATTCACCTTATCTTTATATAGTGATTTTAATTTGATCGCACCACAGATATCAAGACTGATTAAGCCTAATTTATTATTTGAATTCATAAATTTTTCAATTCTTGATTTTCTAATACCATAATGATTTTTAGCATAAACTGAGCGCTCTAAAAATTCACCATCATTAAGCAGTTTTTCATATTCCTCATTACTTATGAATTCATATGGATCATTTTGACTTTCACCATCCCTTAAAGCTCTTGTGGTTGTAGAAAGGATGGTATCAACTAAGCCTTCATTTTTGAATTCCTTAATAATATCACTCTTATTAGAGCCGCTTGGTCCAACTAAACATAAAAGCTTAGGTTTTCCTTTAGGATCATGGGTATTTTCGATTGTTTTAATAATTTCTAATACCTCATCATAGCTATGAACTGATAGAACACCTGTTAAGTATTCATTCCATGGTCTTCTAAATAGTATCGGAAATTTAGCCTTTGATTCCAAAATATTATGAGCTGCATCATCCAGCATTACATCAAGCTCTACTAAATCTTTACGAGAACCTAGAATAATATGTGAAGGATCGATATCAAAATCTTCAATTAGACGCTTAGCTCTAGCGGTTAATGATTCATAATGTACGGCAGTGATAATGAAGATCTCAGCTATTTCTTTCATCTTCTCAATGAATTCCTTAGCACCTTTTATAATAGGTTGATTATAAGTAAACTCTTCAGTTTTAAAATAATCAAACATTTTTTGGTAATAAGGATGTTTAGCATAGCCCCAATCAGTGAAGTGAGCTTCTTTAATTGGATAATCATAAGGATAATCTCGATTAATTAATTCACATACATAGGGTACACAAGAATATAAAACATCATCAACATCGATTCCTACTTTTAATTTATTTCTTAACATAATTACCTCTTTTATATTTTACAATAAATAATCTTTTGTGTGTTATAATTTAATAAAAGGAGAAATACATGGCATTAATTATTATTGATCATCCACTTATTAAGCATAAGCTTAGTTATATGCGTAAAATTGAAACTAAAACTAAGGATTTTAGACAAAATCTTGATGAAATTGCAGGACTTATGGCTTATGAGGTTTGTCGTGATTTTAAAACAAGGGATATTGAAATTGAAACGCCAATAACTAAATGCATCGGACAGGAATTAGTTAATGATATTGTTTTAGTTCCAATTCTTCGTGCAGGAATGGGACTGGTAAATGGTATTTCTAATTTGATACCAACTGCTAAGGTAGGTTTTGTAGGTCTTTACCGTGATGAAGAAACCTTAATGCCGCATACTTATTTTCAAAAATTCCCACCAAATCTTGAGAATGCGGTAAGTTTAGTACTTGATCCAATGCTAGCAACTGGAGGAAGTGCTATTGCAGCTATTGATTTAGTTAAAGAAAAAGGTGCTAAATCAATTAAATTAGTTTGTTTAGTAGCAGCACCTGAAGGGGTAAATGCGGTACTTAAGGCTCATCCAGAAGTTGATATTTATGTTGCTAGTCTTGATGAAAGATTAAATGAACAGGGATATATTGTACCGGGTCTTGGAGATGCGGGAGATCGTATTTTCGGAACTAAGTAATGAGTAATAAAGAATTAATTGGTTTACCTATTGTCTTTATTGCCACTATCTTAATTTTTGTAGCATTGGGTAAACTAATTAAGCATTATTTCAATTTAGATATTGAGTTAGGCTTAATTCTTTTCGCCTTCATTTATGCTATAAGCTACGTAGTGTATAAAATAAAACATGCTTGTAAATAAAAGGACAATTATTATAACTATTATTAGTTTCATTATAATACTATTTTTACTATCACTCTATAATCCTTATTATGCTATCGCAGCACTTTATGGATACTTATTTATTACTTTTTATTATTTTTTATTAAATAAGATATATAGTGAATTATTTAAATTAAAAGCTAATAGAGCAATTTTTATCATTTTTGCGATACTTTCTAAATTTTTATTACTTTTAAGTTTCGTACCTTATTTATTAAACGAAAACTTACATCCCCTATCAGTTTTTATTGGCTTAGTATGGCAAAAAATGATAATATATATATTGGAAATATTTAATTTATGATAACTTTAGAAATATCAAAAGAAATACCTACAATGATTATTATTACTATCTTAATCATTGCTGCTATTTATTATTTAGGATCAAAGATAAAGAAGGCTAATCCTTATCAGGAATTAAGTTTAAGTTCTACTATCAGTATTTTGATAGTTGATGGTTTTGATAAGTTAGTTGCGAAAACGATGGATGAAAAAGCAGTTAAAAATTTCGGCCCTTATATCGCAACGATTGCTTTCTATATTCTATGCTCAAATCTATCAGGTTTATTCGGACTTAACGCGCCTACTGCTAATCTATCAAACACCTTAGCATTAGCGATCATAACCTGGGTTTTAATTGAGTTTACTTCGTTAAAATACAACGGTTTAAAATCATATATTAAGTCATTATTTGAACCTTTCTTTGTCTTTTTTATACCTAATTTATTATCAAAATTTGCACCCCTTATTTCAATGAGTATTCGTTTATTTGGTAATATTTTATCGGGTTCAACAATAATGGCGATGCTTTATCTAGCAACTAATATGTTATCTGAACTTATTTTAAAATTTATTAATTTAAATTTTAGTTTTAACTTTGTTGCTTTAATAATAACGCCCATTTTACATTTATATTTTGATATTTTCTCAGGTTTTATCCAAACAATGGTTTTTGTTTACCTAACCATGATACTTATACAAAAAGAAAAATAGGAGGAATTTAATATGGATATCGGAAGAGGTTTAGTAGCTATCGGAGCTGGATTAGCAATTATGACTGGTATGTTTACTGGTCTTGGTCAAGGAATCGCTGCTGCTAAGGCGGTTGAATCAGTTAGTAAGAATCCTGAAGCTGTTTCAGAGATTCGTTCAATGTTAATATTTGGTTGTGCTCTAGCAGAAACTTGTGCTATTTATGGTATGCTTATAGCTTTTCTTTTAATTTTCGTTTTTAAGTAGGATTAACATGCAATTAGATATTAGTAGTCAATTGTTTCCTAATCCTTTAACTTTTATCATTCAATTACTCGCAACCTTAATCATCTTTCTTTTTATGAAGAAATTTCTATTTAAACATGTAAGAAATTTTCTAAGACAAAGACAGGATATGCTTAATGCTAAGCTTAAGGAAGCTGATGATAGACTTAATGAGTCAAAAATAGCATTAGCTAAGGCTAATGAAGAAATTCTTAAATCTAAGGAGTTAGCCGATCAAATTTTAAATAATGCTGATAAAAAAGCTAATGAATATTTAGATAATGAAATGTTAAAGGCTAAAAAAGAAGCTGAAAAAATAATTAAGAATGCTAATAGCACGATTAATAATGAAAGAGAAATGATTTATAAGGAAGCAAGTAATTTAGCTTTAGATATTGCGATAAGTGCAAGTAAAAAATTACTTAAAAAGAAAGAGTTAGATGATGAAGATAAGCTTTCTTTAGAACGCTTTATTAAGGAAAGTGAGTATGAATAGTTATACTAGTGCTTATCTAAGTCTTTTAGAAAACCTTGATCAACATAAAGACAGTCTTGAGAAAGTTGATCATTTTTTGCATATTATAAATGATGATTTCATTAATTTTTTAAGCTGTGAACTAATTGATATTAAGGTTCGTAAAGATTTTATAAAAGAAGTTTTAGCTGATTCATTGCTTCGCAATTTAATATTCGTATTACTAGAGGATCATAGCATTAAAGATCTAATCAGTATTTTAGATAGTATTAAAAAAGCTTGTTTGAATCGTTTAGGTTACGAATATCTTTATATTTACTCAGCTAAAAAATTAAGCGAGGAAAGCTTAATGAGCTATCAAAAACAATTAGAAAGTCATTTTAATAAGCAATTAATAATTGAAAATATAGTCGATGAAAAAATGATTGCTGGATTGGTATTTAAATATCAGAATCAGATTTTTGATGATAGTTTTAATACTAAATTAGAAAATCTTAAAAAAGATTTAAAGGAGGTACTTGATTTTGGATGCGAAAATGAAACAAATAGCCTCGATTCTTAGTAAGCGCATAAAAGATTATGATAAAGAAATAAAAGCAGATGATATCGGTGAGATTCTAAGTGTCGGTGATGGGATTGCGATTATTTCAGGTCTTAATAAAGCTATGAGTAGTGAGCTTATTGAATTTGAAAATGGTAGTATCGGGATGGTGATGAATCTTGAGAAAGATAGTGTTGGTGCTATTATTTTAGGTGACGAAAAAAATCTTAAACAAGGTCAAAGAGTCAGAAGAACTAATCGTATTATTGAAGTTAAGGTCGGTGATGAGCTGCTTGGTAGAGTTGTTAATGCCTTAGGAGAGGCCATTGATGGTTTAGGTGAAATTAAATCAGATAAATACTTACCAATTGAAAGAGTTGCTCCTGGTGTAATGACTCGTAAATCAGTTCATGAATCACTTAAAACAGGGATTAAAATCATTGATGGGATGATACCTATTGGTAAGGGGCAAAGAGAACTTATTATCGGTGATAGGCAAACCGGTAAAACAGCTTTAGCTTTAGATACTATTATCAATCAAAAGGGTGAAAATGTTAAATGTGTTTATGTAGCCATTGGTCAAAAAGCTAGTTCAATAGCCCTTTTAGTTGAAAAATTAAAGGAAAAAGATGCTTTAGATTATACAACGGTAGTAGTTGCGAGTGCTAGTGATAGTGCACCAATGCAGTATATTGCACCCTATGCTGGGGTAGCGATAGCTGAATATTGGCTAAGTAAAGGTGAGGATGTCTTAATTGTTTATGATGATCTTTCTAAACATGCAGTTGCTTATCGTTCTATTTCGCTCTTATTAAGAAGACCTCCAGGTCGTGAGGCTTATCCTGGGGATGTCTTTTATTTGCATTCTAGATTATTAGAAAGAGCTTGTAAATTAAATGAGGAACATGGGGGTGGTTCTATTTCAGCCCTACCGATTATCGAAACGCAAGCAGGAGATATTTCAGCTTATATTCCTACTAATGTAATCTCTATTACAGATGGTCAAATTTTCTTACAAAATGAATTATTTAATGCTGGGATAAGACCTGCTGTCGATAGTGGTTTATCAGTATCAAGGGTAGGCTCTGCCGCTCAGGAAAAAGCAGTTAAAAAAGTATCATCTTCACTTAAATTAGAATTAGCTCAATATAATGAATTATTAAGCTTTACACAGTTTGGTTCAGATCTTGATCCAGTTAGTGCGAAGATTATTAATCATGGTAAAAAATTAGTAGAACTACTCAAACAACAACAATATGCACCATTTAAAATGGAAGAAATCTGTATTAGTATCTTCTTAGCTAAGAATGCCTATATTGATGATATTGAAATTAGTGATATTAAGGAATATGAAGCTTATATTCTGGAAGAGCTTAATAATAAGTATGCAGAAATAGTTGAAAGAATTAAAGCTACTAAGGATTTAGATAAGGAAAATGAATTAAAATTACATGAAGCAATTAAACAGCTAAGCACGGAGTTTAAGAAAATTAAAGGTTATTCATATGAATAATAATCAAATTAAGAATCGCTTGAAATCAATTAGAACTACAGCAAAGATTACTAAAGCTATGGAAATGATTGCTAGTGCTAAGCTTAATTCATACCGTAAACGCTTTGAAGCAAATAAGGATTATGCCTTATTTATTGAAGGGGTAATTAGTAAATTACTAGCTGTAAGTGATGTAGAATCGATTTATCTTAAAAAGAATCAAAGCACTAAAAGAGCATATATTATTTTTGCTTCTGATTTAGGTTTATGTGGGGCCTATAATAATAATTTATTAAAGGAAATAGAAAAATTAAATAAGGATGATCTTTTATATATAATTGGATCACGCATTGGTAAAAAGTTTAAAGGAACTAATATTAAAGAATATCATATTGATGAAATTACCATGCAAAATTTAAGTGATCTTACTGATGAATTACTTAATTTATATATTGCTGATGAAATTGCATCAATCAGTATTCTTTATAATCGTTTTATTTCAATTCTTAAAAGTGAAACAAGTATTAAAACCTTAATTCCTTATACTGCTAGTGATAAACAAGCATATAAAAATGTTGAATTTGAACCTGATCCTTTAACTGTTTTAAATAAATTAATACCACAATTAATGAAGGCATTAATCTATAATGCTTATCTTAGTGCTAAAAGTAGTGAAGAAGCAGCTAGGAAAAATGCGATGAATAGTGCTACTTCAAATGCGAATGAATTAGATGAAAAATTAAGTTTAATTTATAATAAGAACCGCCAAAGTGCAATTACTCAAGAAATAACCGAAATAGTTGCTGGTGCGAATGCTTTATAGGAGGCAAGATGAATAAAGGGAAAATTAGTCAAATAATCGGTCCAGTAGTTGATGTGAGCTTTAAAGATGCCAGATTACCAGATCTTAAAAATGCAATTGAAATTGATAATCAGGGTCAAAGATTAATCCTAGAAGTAGCACAACATATAGGTGATAATTTAGTTCGTTGCATCGCTATGGGATCAACTGATGGATTAGTTAGAGGAATGGATGCAATTGATTTAGAGGAAGCAATTAAAGTTCCTGTAGGTAATCAGGTATTAGGAAGAATCTTTAATGTTATTGGGGAACCGATAGATGGTAAAGAGCCTTTAGGTGAACCTAAGATCTCTATTCACCGTAAAGCTCCTGCCTTTAATAAACAAGCTACTAAAGCAGAAATATTAGAAACTGGCATTAAGGTTATTGATTTGCTTTGTCCTTATGTTAAAGGTGGTAAAATTGGTCTTTTTGGTGGAGCAGGTGTTGGTAAAACAGTTTTAATGCAAGAACTTATCCATAATATCGCAATGGAACATGGTGGTAAATCAGTAGTTGCAGGGGTAGGTGAGCGAACTCGTGAAGGTAATGATATGTATCATGAAATGAAGGAATCAGGAGTACTTGATAAAACGGTTTTGGTTTATGGTCAAATGAATGAATCTCCTGGTGCTAGAATGAGAATCGCTCTTAGTGGTCTTAGTATGGCTGAGTATTTCCGTGATCATGATCATCAAGATGTTTTATTATTCATTGATAATATTTTCCGCTTTACTCAGGCAGGAAGTGAGGTTAGTGCCCTGTTAGGTAGAATGCCATCAGCTGTAGGTTATCAACCTACTCTTGCTAGTGAAATGGGAGAACTGCAAGAACGTATTACTTCAACTAAGGATGGCTCAATAACTTCAGTTCAAGCAATTTATGTACCTGCTGATGATTTAACTGATCCAGCTCCCGCAACTGCATTTAATCATTTGGATGCTAAAACTGTTCTTGATCGTAATATTGCAGCCTTAGGAATTTATCCAGCTGTTAATCCTTTAGAATCAAGCTCAAGGGTTTTAGATCCCTTAGTGGTTGGCAAAAAACATTATGAAGTAGCTTCGCAAGTGGTAATGTTACTACAAAGATATAAGGAACTCCAAGATATTATTGCTATTTTAGGGATGGATGAATTAAGTGAAGAAGATAAATTAATTGTAAATCGTGCAAGACGTGCTCGTAATTTTTTATCGCAACCATTTAATGTTGCACAAGGATTTAGTGGTATTATGGGTAAATATGTTAGCTTAAATGATACCATTAATAGCTTTGAAAGATTACTTAGTGGAGAGTTTGATGAATATCCTGAAGCAGCATTTTTATATGTTGGGGATATTAAAGAAGTGATAGAAAAGGCTAAGAATTTAAATGCCAATTAATGTTATTATTAAAAGCCCTGATGCTAAGTATTTTAAGACATCAGCTAGTATCGTAAATGTTGATACGATTGATGGTAAAAGAGGAATTTTACCCGGGCATGTAGCACTTTGTTTAGTGCTTAAGATAGGAATGGTGGAAATCGAAGATCTTAATCATAAACGTTTAAAATTCAGTAATGATGAAGGTCTTTTATATGTAGAAAATAATGAAATGAAAATACTGGTTAATAGTTTTGAAGCGATTGATCAAATCGATCTTAATAGAGCTCTAAAAGCTAAGGAGCGTGCTTTATCACGGATTGATGATTTAAAATTTGATCAAAAAAGAGTTAAATTAGCTTTAAATCGTGCTATTAATCGTATTAAAGTTAAAAATGGTGAATAATATGGAAAAAGTTAATAAATACGATTTACCTAGTATTTTAAGAGCTAGGTCTAGAAGAAAAGAAGTAACAAATAATTTAAGAGACGATTTCACTATTCCTGATTATATTAAAGGAATTGGTGAAGGACGTAAATACTATGTTAGAACCTATGGTTGTCAAGCTAATGAAGCAGATAGTGAAACAATCTCAGGGATTCTTTCTTTAATGTCTTATACTAAAACAGAAGAGATGGAAGAAGCTGATGTTATATTATTAAATACCTGTGCTATTAGAAAAAATGCTGAAGATAAGGTGTTAGGGGTAATTGGTAATCTTAAGCATCTTAAACGCGCAAATCCTGATTTAATTATCGGTGTATGTGGTTGTATGGCACAAGAGGAGGAGATGGTAAAATTAATTCTAGCTAAATATCCACAAGTAGATTTAATTTTTGGTACTCATAATATTTATAATTTACCTAAACTATTACATGATGCAACGCTATCTAAAGAAAAGGTGGTAGAAGTCTTTTCTAAGGAAGGGGATATTATTGAAAATCTGCCTGCTAAAAGATTTTCAAATCATAAGGCTTGGGTTAATATTATGTACGGCTGTGATAAATTCTGTACCTATTGCATTGTGCCTTATACTAGAGGTAAAGAGCGTTCACGCTTTTTAGAAGATATTATTAATGAAATTAAGGAATTGATTAGTGAAGGATATAAAGAAGTTACCCTTTTAGGTCAAAATGTAAATGCTTATGGTAAGGATCTTAATTTAGGTTATGATTTTGCGAAATTACTTAGAGAAGTTGCAAAGACTGGTATTAAACGCATTCGTTTTATGACATCACATCCTTGGAATTTTAATGATGCAATGATTGAAGCAATACGTGATAATGAAAATATCATGCCTTTTATTCATCTGCCTTTACAATCTGGTAGTAATGATATTTTAAGAAAGATGAATCGTAGATATACAGTTGAATCTTATAAGGATTTATTTGATCGTATCAAAAAAGAGATTCCAAGATGTGCAATTAGTACTGATATTATTGTTGGTTTTCCTAATGAATCAGATGAAGATTTTGAGAAGACAATGGAAATGATGGAATATTGTAAATATGATAATGCTTATACCTTCATCTTCTCAAAACGCGAAGGAACACCCGCTTATCGAATGGAAGATAAAATTAGTAAGGAAGTAAAAGAAAAAAGACTCGCAAGACTTAATGAAGTAGTTAAGCTTCATGCTAATATGAATAATCAAGCTTATAAAGATCAGGTGATTGAAGTTTTAGTTGATGGTAAATCAAAACGTAATCCTAATATCTTAAGTGGTTATAGTCCAGAAAATAAACTAGTTAATTTTAGTGGTGATGCTAAAGTTGGTGATCTTGTGAAGGTTAAAATCGATAGTGTTAAGACCTGGGCTTTATATGGGTATCAATTAAAGGAGAACTATGGAGAAGCTTAGATTCTTTGCTCTTGGGGGCTTAGATGAAAATGGTAAGAATGCTTATGTTTTAGAAGTTGACGATGAGATTTATTTACTTGATTGTGGTTTACGTTATCCAGTTAATAAGGGTCTTTTAGGTGTTGAATATATCATTCCTGATTTCTCTTATTTAATTAATAATCGTAGTCGAATTAAAGCGGTTTTCATCACTAATGGCCATGATAATACAATGGCAGCACTACCTTATTTAGTAAAAGAAATACCAGAAATTAAGATTTATGCTACAGCTTTAAATGAACGCTTAATTCAAAAAGAATTTAAAAAATTTGATATTCGTAAAAGAGTTAATTTAATTGATCGTAATCAAAATTTTAAAATTGAGCAAAGATCATTTAAGACCTTCCCTTTATTACAAGCCCTAGCTGATAGCTATGGACTTGCGATTGATACTAAACAGGGTCAAATTGTTTATGTATCAGATTTTATCTTTGATTTTGATTTACTAAATAATTCTTTTATGGGAGATGTTAATAAGATTTCCCAAATCGGTGATAAGGGTGTTTTTATGCTGCTTTGTGAAAGTATCGGTTCTACTACACCTGGTTTTACATCGCCTAGACATAAAATTCATAATCAATTAGAGTTTGAATTAGAAAATAGTCCTAAGCGTTTATTTATTGTGATGGAAAAGGATAATTTATATCGTAGTTTAGAAGTTTTAGATCTTGCAGCACAGTTTAAAAGACCAGTTTATTTTCATAATCCAAAACATTTAGCCTTTATTGAAACAGTAAGTAATCTTGGTTATTATAAGCCGAAATGTCGCATTCTAAAGGAAAAAGAATTTCATAATAATATTAATAATGCTATTATCATCGTTAGTTCAAGTGGACCTAAGATATTTAACAATATGCACTCAATTGCAATAGGTGAAGATGAAAAGGTTTTTACTAAAGCATCGGATTCGGTATTTATTGCTTATCCTACAGTTCCCGGTAGTGAAAAGGCAGCTAGTGCAATGGAAAATGATCTTTATAAAGCCCATGTTCGTTTTTCAAAGGTTCATCTTGGTGAAACCTTAGGTTTTCATGCATCAAGTGAAGATTTAAAGATGATGTTATTTATGACTAGACCTAAGTATTATATTCCTTTAAAAGGTGATTATCGTCAGCTTATGGATAATGCTAAATTAGCTCATAATGCTGGTCTAGGACTGGATAAAATAATTTTATTAGATAATGGTCAAGTAGCTTATTTTGAGAATAATAGACTTAAATCTACAAAGGAAAAAATAACGCTAGTAGATAAAATGATTGATGGTATTGAATCCTTAGATTCAACTGGTATGGTCCTTAAAGATCGCTTATCAATGTCAACTGATGGGGTAATGGTTTTAGGAATTCTAATTAATAAGAAAACTAAACAAATTATAGCTGGCCCCGACATTCAAACAAGAGGTCTATTCTATCTTAAAGATAGTGAATATGTGATTACTAATATTGCTAGAATCTTAAATGAAAGTATTGCTGAACATGCTAAAAAAGCTAAATTTGATAATACTAAATTAAGATTAGAACTAAGAGAAAAAATAGCTAAGTACGTCTTAAAGGAGGTTGGTAAGAAACCGATGATCCTAATAAGTATCTTGGAGCTTGCGAATGGCTAAAAAAAAGAATAACCATGATCATATTGCGAAATTTTTAATCGCTGCGGTAATTATTATTGTCATCTTAATTATTGCCTTATTTAAAAATGGTATTTTAGGAAATAGTCTTAATAATATTTTTAAATATTTACTAGGTGATTATTATATTTTACCGATTTTATCAATTTTAATTCTACTTGCCATAAGAATTATTTTCAGGAATATTAAAGTTAGTTTAAAATATTTAATCACAGTTATAATTATTAATTTGGTCATTATCAATTTTCTGACTTTTCTTAATACTAAACAAGTTGGTTTTGGATTGTTTAAGAATTATCCTAATTTTCTTGAAGTCTTTAAAGAACAGGAATTATTTTATGCAGGTGGCTTAGTTGGTAATCTTAGTTATGCATCATTATCATCGCTTTTAGATCGCAGTGGTACCCTTATTTTACTTATCAGTTTAATTATCATTGCTATTCTATTAGTTTTACCTTATAAGCAGCTTAATCTTTATATAAATCAATTATTTGATGATAGTAAGAAAAGTACTAAGACTAAGGACTCAAAAATAGAAAAGAGTGAAAATAATAATCAGAATAATAATATTATTGATTTAGATAAAACTAGTAAGGCTAGTCAGATAATTGATCTTAAATTAGCAAGTGAAGATAAAAAGTTCAAAGAGGAAGAAGTAATCCTTAGTGAGAAGGTAGAAGATAATTATATTAGTAATAATCCTCATTATGTTAATTATAAAAAACCACCACTAAGTCTATTAGAAAGTGTTAAGATTAATAATGATAATGAGAATTTAAATAGTGCTAAGATAAAAGGTGATCAGATTGTAGAGATTTTAGCTAATTTTGATATTGCAGCTAAATTACTTGATATTCATGTTGGACCAAGTGTTACTAAATTTGAAATTAAACCTGATAGTAGTATTAAAGTATCTAAAATACTAAATATAGCAGATAATATTAAAATGGAATTAGCAGCTAAAAATATCCGTATTGAAGCTCCAATTCCTGGTAAAAATGCCGTTGGTATTGAAATTCCAAATGAAAAAGCAACACCAGTTAGAATGCTTGAGGTATTTAGAAAGATTCCTAAGGAGAAAAGTCAAGCTAAATTACTTTTTGTCCTAGGTAAGGATTTATTAGGTAATGCTATTTTCTGTGAACTAGATAAGATGCCTCATTTACTCGTAGCTGGATCAACTGGTAGTGGTAAATCAGTTTGTATGAATACTATTATCACTTCTCTACTAATAAGAACAACACCTGATGAATTAAAATTATTATTAATTGATCCTAAGAAGGTAGAATTTAGTCCTTATCATGATATCCCTCATTTATTATGGCCAGTAGTAACTGATGCTACAATGGCGAATAATTCTTTAAAAAAGATTGTTTCAATTATGGATGAGCGATTTGAACTATTTGCTAGTGTTGGTGTTAAAAATATTGCAGGTTATAATTCATATGTTGATAAACAAAATGAGCATAATGAAGATAAAATCGAGCGTATGCCCTATATTGTTATTATTATTGATGAACTTGCAGATTTAATGGTAACCTGTGGTAAGGATGTGGAATTATCAATTCAAAGAATTACTCAATTAGCTCGTGCTAGTGGAATTCATATGATTGTCGCAACCCAAAGACCTAGTACTGATGTTATTACTGGTTTAATCAAAACTAACATTCCATCAAGAATAGCCTTCAGTGTTGCTTCTTCAATTGACTCAAGGACTATTTTAGATCAAACTGGAGCTGATAAATTATTAGGTTATGGTGATATGTTATATAGTCCAATGGGTTCAACCTCACCTACAAGAGTGCAGGGAGTATATATTTTAGACGAAGAAATAAATAGGATTACTGATTTTTGTAAAAAACAAGCTAAACCACTTTATGATGATAGTTTCTTTAGTAAGAGTGATTTTAGTGAGGGAACTAGTATAATTAATGATAAAAATCTAGATCCTTTATTTGAGGAAGCTAAAGAATTTGTTATTGAAACCCAAAAGGCATCAACATCTTTATTACAACGTAAGTTTGCGATCGGTTATAATCGAGCAGCTAGACTTATTGATGTCTTAGAAGAAAAAGGTATCATTGGTCCAGTTAATGGATCTAAGCCAAGAGAAGTTTTTTATAAAAATAATGAAGAAGAGTAATAACTCTTCTTTTTAATTTAAAATTATATATTAGATTTTATTAATTTATTATTAAATAAAATTTAAGTACTTTTATTTTAAGCAAAGTATAATATAAGTATCAAAGAGGTATTTGTATGAATAAGAAAAATAACCTAGATAGAGTTCATGATGATGTTTTTAATAGTATAAAAACATTGATGGATAAGGCAAGGAATGAAGTTGCAAGAGAAGTTAATAATATTTTAGTTAAAACTTACTGGGAGATTGGACGTATCATAGTAGAAGATGAGCAAGGTCATGAACAAAGAGCAGAGTATGGCAAAGAGCTTATAAATGACTTATCAAGACAACTTACAAAGGAATATGGTAAGGGGTTTTCTAAGTCTAATTTATTTAATATGAGAAACCTATATTTATCATATCCAATTTTCCAGACAGTGTCTGGAAAATTGACCTGGTCCCATTATTGTGAGCTATTATCAATTAGCGATGAGAAAAAGCGAGGCTTCTATGAAAAAGAAAGTATAAATGCAAATTGGTCAGTGAGAGAACTTAAAAGACAAATAAAAACATCACTTTTTGAAAGATTGCTCCTATCATCTGGAGAAGAAAACAAAGAAAAAGTCCTAGACTTAGCCTTAAAGGGAAATGAAATAAATAAGGCTGCAGATATTGTAAAAGACCCTTATGTATTCGAATTTTTAGGCTTGCCAGAAGAAAAGCCAATAATGGAAAGTGATTTAGAAAAGGCGCTCATAGATCATATTGAAAAATTCTTGCTTGAACTTGGCAAGGGTTTTATGTATGTAGGTAGTAAACAAAGGGTAACCTTAGGCAACACCCACTATTATGTGGATATGGTATTTTACAATAAAATATTAAGATCTTATGTCTTAATTGAACTAAAAACAAGTAAGCTAATGCCAGAAGCAGTTGGGCAAATCAATATGTATCTCAATTATTATAA
>JAEWGY010000014.1 GCA_023388035.1 Bacillota bacterium
ATATAGGAAGCTATATTATCACTATGATCACCTACTCTTTTAAGATTTGAAATAATATCTAAGAAATAAATTCCTGTTTCATTATTACAATCCTTATTAATTAAACGATCGAAATGATTTTTTCTTAATTCTTTTTCTTTACTATTAATTTCTTGTAAAATCTTTAATGCTTTATTTGCCTTTTCTGTGCTATCATTTTTTCTTGCATCAAGTGCATGATTTAAACATTCATCACTTAAATTATATAATTCCTCAAGCTCCCTTTTAGCATCCAAGGATAAAGAAAGTTCATATTTTGAAAGGTTAGTAATATTTTCAGCATGGTCAGCGATTCTTTCTATATCATTAATACTATAGAAAAGATGACCTATTTCAGTACTAAAATTTTTAGTATTTTGCAGTTGATCAATTTTAATTAAATACTCCCCTATTTCTTTTTCCATCTTATTTATTTCAGCTTCATTTTTTAAAACCTTTTCTTTTAATTTAAGATCATTAGTTAGAATAAGCTGCATTGCTAATTTAAGATTAAAGCGAGCAAATTCACCCATTGTAATTATCGCGCAAATGGCATTTTCAATTGCGAAAGTTGAATTATGCAATAATCTTTCATCAAGATTGATTTGATAGAGCGGTTTATCTTCATCGCTATCCTTGATTAAAAGATTAGAACACTTAACAAGTAAATTCATAAAAGGAAATAATATAACGGTAGTCGAAATATTAAAAATGGTATGGAAAATTGAAATTTCTACTGCTGTCATATTATTATAACCACTGCTTTTATTAAAAAGGAAATACAAATAAAATATTATTCCAAATAAGGTGGAACCAATAACATTAAATAATAAATGGATTATAGCCGCTTTTTTAGCATTCTTACTTGCTCCTGCAGAGGAAATCAAAGTTGTAACGCAGGTTCCAATATTTTGACCAAGAGTGATGAAAATAGCTGCAGATCGGTTAACAATCCCATTAATCGCCAGCGTTTGTAGTATCCCAACCGAAGCGCTGGAAGATTGAATTATCGCAGTAACGATGATCCCCGCTAATAAAGCTAATAAAGGATAAGCAGCGAAATAGCTAAAGATATTTGAAAATAAAGGTGAAGTTGCATAAGGTTTAATCGCATTTGACATGAATTCTAAGCCGATGAAAATTAAACCTAATCCAACAAATATTTGACCCTTATCACTTAATTTTTCTTTTTTAGCGAAAATAAATAAAATAGATCCAATCGCAACTAGTAAAGGGGCAAAGAAACCTGGTTTTAAAAAACTTGTAAATTCAGATGCAGAAACAAACCAGCTAGTTAAGGTTGTTCCAACATTAGCACCCATAATAACTCCTACTGCTTGATTTAAATTGATTATTTGAGCATTGACAAATCCGACAACCATGACCGTTGTAGCACTTGATGATTGAATTATGGCGGTAATTAGCGCCCCTATTAAAGTAGCGGATAAACGATTATTTGTGATGCTTCTTAATAATGATTGCATTTTGCCACCAGCCGATTTTTGTAAACCACTAGCCATGGTACTCATGCCATATAAAAACATTCCAAGACCACCTAGGAAGGTTACTATTAATGTTAAATCTGTATTAGTCATATCTATTCCTCATAAATCATTTTTAAATCTAAATCAAAATTAATATTTATATTCGCCTTAGTAAATTTATTTTCAATAAGAGCTGTATCAAGACTGTAATAATTAAGATTGATTTCTTTAATCGTGATCTTAGATAGATCTTTAATATTAAACATTCTCGCAAAATTTCTTTTTTGATTAATTATTTCATCTCTAACTAAATCTTCTTTAATTTTTTCTAAATTAGTAAAATTAAATGATTGTTTAAAACTTGTAATACTTTTATCATTTGTAATTGCTTTAATCAATTTAAAATAATTATGTAATTTATAATTAGTTTTAATACTGATGAAGGTTTTATTATTCACAAAATCAACACTTGTGATTTTAATTACAGGGTTTAGTTCTAAAAAATGCTTTCTAAGTCTAGCAATAAAGTTTCTAAGCTTAATTTCATCAATTAATTCTAATTCTAAATTTAAAATTGAAATATCAGCATCAATTTCTTTACTTATCACTTTTGATATATTAATTTCCATCCTGACCTCTTTGATTTATTTTAACACATTAAAGAAATACTACAATAGTATAGTAATATATTTGACAGTAATAATTAAATAATTTATAATAAATCAGCATCATAACAGCACATGAAGATCGTTTAACAATTTTAATAGTATGCTAGGCGTATCGATTAGTAGCTTGCTGCTTAAGCGAAAACTCTAATATTAAAATACTAAACAATTGATTCATGCCTGTATTGTGAAATGCAATGGAGGAAAAATAATGAGAAACACAGGTCCAGTTTGGCGAATTTCTCGTAGATTAGGTTTTTCAATTCTAGAAACTAATGAAGAATTCGCAAAAAGACGTACTATTCCAGGTCAACATGGAAATTCTGGAAAAAAAATTAAACTTTCTAACTTCGGTTTACAACAAGCTGAAAAACAAAAAATCCGTCATATGTATGGATTAAGTGAAAAACAATTTTATAACACTTACTTAAAAGCTGTTAAGGCTAAAGGGGTTACTGGTGTTGAATTCTTAATTAAATTAGAATCAAGATTAGATAATCTGGTATATCGTTTAGGTTTTGCAAGCACTAGAAGAGCTGCAAGACAATTAGTAAACCATGGTCACATCTTAGTTGATGGTAAAAAAGTTGATATCCCATCATTTGAGGTTAAACCAAATCAAACTATTGAACTAAAAGAAAGATCACGTAATTTAAAGATTGTTAATGAAGCTTTAGAAGCTAATTTAGCTACTAAGAGTTTTGTTTCTTTAGATAAAGAAAATAAAAAAGGTGTTTATTTAAGACATCCTGAAAGAAACGAATTAAATACTGAAGTTAATGAATCATTAGTTGTTGAATTCTATTCTAGATAATAAAAAGCCCTAGGGCTTTTTATTTTATTTAATTTTTATTTTATCTAAAATAAAAAGGACTAATTAAGTCCTAAAGATTTTTTAGAATAATATCCCTAATTTCCTTTGCTGCATTTTTGATATCCTCATTACAAACAACGTACTTATAAGTATCCTTGACTGGCATTTCTTTTTTACCCTTTTCAATTCTCTTAATAATAGTTGATTCGTCTTCTGTTTTACGATTGCGGATACGACTTTCTAGCTCTTCTAAACTAGGAGGGATTAGGAAGATTGATAAGGCATCTTGATTTTTATCTAAAACCTGCTTAGCACCTTCAACTTCAATTTCTAATATCACATTCTTACCTTCATTACGACATTTCTCAACATAATCCTTAGGAGTGCCGTAATAATTTCCAACAAAATGTGCATATTCTAAGAGTTCATCATTATTTATGGCCTCCTTAAATCTTTCTTCACTTACAAAAAAATAATTTAGGCCATTAATTTCACCGCTACGCGGTTTTCTGGTAGTCATTGACACGGAATAACAAAGATTTAATTCTTTATATTTAAATAATTCATTTAGAACCGTGCCTTTTCCAACACCACTAGGTCCACTATAAACAATCAATAATCCTTTTTTCATTTTATATATTTTACAATATTTCATATACTTTGGCTATAGTTTAAAGGGGATTATTCCGCAATTTTGACTTAAAATATGGTAATATTTTACTATGACATTTGATGGTATTATTATTAATAAGATTTTTCATCTTTTAAAAAGTTTTCTTCCCTTTTATATTCAAAAAATAAATCGTTTATCAAAAACTGATATTTTATTACAAGTTAAAAGTAAACAGGCTAAATTTAATTTAATAATCTCCTGTCATCCTAATTATAATCGTATCTATATAACAAATCGTAGCTATGAAACAATTGAAGCTGATAATTTTGTTTTAAATTTAAGACGACATTTATTAAATGCTAAAGTTGAAGATATTAAAAATGTAGATTTTGATCGTTTTTTAATTTTTAAATTACGTAATACTAATGAATTGTTTGATCAGGTTTATTATAATTTACACATTGAATTAATGGCAAAATATGCTAATATCATCCTTTGTAATGATGAAGATATTATCATTGATGCTTTAAAAAAGGTAGCTCCTTATGAAAATATTAATCGAATTGTACAGATAAATCATAAGCTTAATCCAATTCAAAAACAGGATAAATTTAATCCTTTTACACTAGAAAAATTTGAGATCGAATATCTTGATAATAAATTATGTGGTTTTTCACCATTATTATATAAAGAGTTTAGGTATCGTCTAAGTCAAGGTGAATCGTACTATAATATCATTAACGATTTACATGAAGCTAATTCAGTATATTTTTATCCTAGCTGCCAAGAATTTCACCTAATAGAATTAAAACACCTTAAGGAAAAACCAATTCAATTGGATATTGAATTAGCTTTTGATTATATTTATTATGATCTATGTGAAAAAGAGCGAATTCGTAACCTACATAAGGATGTCTTTAATTTTTTTAAACGAGAAATTAAAAGATTAAAACAAAAAAAGACAAAGCTTAATGAAGAAATTCTAACAAGTGAAACTGCGGATAGATATAAATTATATGGTGATTTAATTTTCACTAATAGTAATTTGAATGCTCGTTTAAACAAAATACATTTAAATGATTATGACGGTAATGAGTACTTAATTGATCTAGATTCACGCTATAATCTTAAAGAAAATGCAAATTTATTTTATAAAAAATATAAAAAACTTAAGACCGCTAGAAAGTATTTAGAATCACAAATTGAATTAACAGATGAGAAACTTGATTATTTAGAAGCTATTCATGAAGATTTAGCCTTTGCTGATTTAAAGGATATCGAAGATATTCGTAATGATTTAATTGAGAAAAAATTTATTAGAGCTACTAATAATAAAAAAAATAAGCAAAAGAAGAATAAAATTAATATTCATCAAATTACTTATAAGGATGCTCAAATATACTATGGAACCAATGCAATTCAAAATGATTATCTGAGTTTTAAATTTGCAAAAAAGGATGATTATTGGTTTCATGTTAAGGATATGAGTTCAGCGCATGTTATTCTTAGAGCTGATGAATTAAATGAAGATCTTATTAGATATTGCTCAAGAATTGCCATTTATTTTTCTAAGGCCCGTTATTCTTCATCAGTAGCGGTTAATTATACGCAGATTAAGTATATTAGTAAAATAAAAGGATCGAAATTAGCTTTTGTAAAGTTACATAAATACAAAACTATTTTTATTGACCCTTTTTATGATAATGATTTTTTAGCTCTTAATTAAGAGCTTTTTTAATGTTTGTAGTTCATAAGGTTTTAGAATTCGATATTCACCAGCTTTAAGATTACCAATATCTATATTACCAAAACCAATGCGATGTAATTTAATCACCTCATGGTTAAATAAATCAAACATTCTTCTTATCTGTCTATTTCTACCTTCATAAATTGTAACGTAAAGAGTAGAGGTTTTTTTATTAAAATTATATTCTTTTAACTTTATTTTACACTTTTTAGTAAGATAGCCATCTAAGATCACGCCTTTCATTAATTTATTTATCGTTTCATTATTAATGATGCCTTTTACCCTAACTAAATAATGCTTAGCGATTTTATATTTAGGATGAATTAATTCATTGCATAACTCACCATCATTACTTACGATTATAAGCCCTGAACTATCAAAATCTAAGCGACCGATTGGAAATAATCTTTTATCACTTTCAAAATAGTCTAGAATACTTTTTCTGCCTTTATCATCGATGGTGGAGCTAATAACATTTTTCGGTTTATGAAAAAGATAATATACCTTATCTTCTTTTTCACTGATCTCTTTATCGTCGATATAAATTTTATCTTTAAAATCAGCTTTCATTCCTAAAAAAGCTATTTCATTATTCAGTTTAACTCTACCACTAAGGATTAATTCTTCGGCTTTTCTTCTAGAACAATAGCCACTCTTAGCGATTATTTTTTGAATTCTTTCCATATTTAATTCTCCTTATATAATATATAAATGATATTAATAAGATAAAAATAGTCATAAAGATAGCGATCAGGCTAACGATGAAGATTTGAAAAAAATTATAATCCATTGTATTGACATTAATATATTCTAAAACATCTTCACCATTAAAAATATTAGGACTACTTCTTTTAACTATTATAAAACTACCTGTATTCTTTGTGATAAACTTTAAAAAATTGCTGCTTTGATCTACTTTCAAAGCGTAAAGATCATTATATTCATCAATTCTAATTACCGAATAAATAGCTTTAGGATCATTATCGTGTAAATCAAGGCTTACAATGATTGGTGTATTTAAACTAATACTATCATAATTCTTTTTAATATCTAAATTGATAGTTGTGACATAGTCTAATCCTTGTGTTGAAATAAAATTATTTAATTCATCACTTAAATTTTCCTTTAGGCTACTAATCGAACTAATAATCGTATCTTTAAAAAATAGATATTTTCGATTTAAACTTGATGAGGTTGCGCTATATAGACCAGATAAAGATAAATTAAGCTCATTTTTTTCAATATGGTATAGGGTATTATTGCTAATGTAATCTTTAAATTTCAAATCCAATTTCCTTATTAGCTCAAAGTCATAGTTATAATCAATATTTTTACTAATTTTAATAAATTCATTAAAATCTTCTATGCTCGGTTTACCGTCTAAAATACTCAATAATTTGTTAGTGAATAAGTGCTGCTTTTTATCATCGCTTATTTTAACTCTAATCTTTGTTTTTAAGCCATTAAATACAATATTAACTTGTTCTTCCTTGACTTTTTGATTATCATAGCTTTCAATCATCGTTGAATCAACATCAATAATTTTAGTTGTGTTATCATCATAATTAATCTTTAGTTTAAGCCCTCGTAAATCTAAGCGCTCACCGATCTTAATTTCATAAAGTTCTTTTTTATTAATAAGTTCAATGCTATTTATTTTTTTAAAAACTGCTGTATAGGTCGTGTTGGAAGTAACTTCTTTTAGTTCTGGTTCATATGCAACAAGCTCATAAGAATCTAAATAGGCTTTAGGCGCACTTACTATATCTCCTTCTTTTATAACATAAGTAAGAATATTACTACCATCTTTAAAAAGACCTTCATTAGAATTAAAACTAATGCGATAGTAATTATCACTCTTAATGCGATCAGGATTGATAATATGTTTCACTGCATCTTTAGAAATATAGGCAATATTAGTATCGAAATCATAATGCTTGTCAATGAAAAAGGATTGATCGAATTGAATTTTATATAGGTCACTATGACTTTCTAAAATAATAACACTTAATTCCTTGACATTCTTAAGCTTAGCAATAACATTTAACTTATTAGGACTACTATAAAAATCTAAATCCTGATAATCTTCAATTATTCCTAAAGCGTAATTATTAAAATCTTTAAATCCTAAACTGGCATCCATTCTAGCATATGTATTAACTAACTTTAATGACCAAAAGGGATCACTACTATAATTAAGATTAATACCACTTTTTTTAGATCCAAAATGGGTGCCGCTATAACTATTCTTTGTTATATCCGCATAACTTTGTGAAATATAATAGCGGGCATGTGAATAGATTGAATCCTCAATTGTTTTATATCGATTAGCTAAGCGATCTTCTTCATTTTCAAAGGCTGCATCTGAAAATAATTTATTTAAAGCATAAGAAGAAAAAGATCTACCATTTGAACTTTCATACATCGCCTGTACTAGCATCATAAGCGCATTAGCGCCATAGCGATATTGATAAGTGTAGAAATTTTGAATTTCTCCATGTATTTGTGATCTATTAACAACATCATTAATATTATCATTATTGACATCACTAAAATTACTAAGCTTACTACTGATAAATAAATCCTTTTTTAAATATTTTTCAATTTCGGTAAAATGGTAATTCGTTATTGAGCGATGAGGAAGATATTTAAAATAATTATAATAAGGATTATCTTTATTTATCGCATGTTCGTGATTGTTATTTTTACTATCCTCTATTAATAATCTTAAGTCTTTATAAAAATAATGTTCATCATAAGAGAAGTAACTTTCTCCTTCTTTTAAATAACTGGGAGCTTTTGAAAGATTTAAAACGAAGGTGAAGAAATCATTATTTAAATCAGTTTTTATTTCTCGATAAAGAAAGGAATTTAAAACTGTATAACTACTGATCTTAGTATTAAGCTTTTCAATCGGAATTATTTTTAAATAAGCTTTATCTATTAACATATAATTATTATCTAAAAGTAATTTAATCTGATTATCATTAACATCTAATAAAATACCTTCAGATGCTAGGCAGGGATTTATTTTAATTAAACTACCCTCTTCATTAAAATAATCAATATCTTCACAATTATTAGTATGTTTAAAATTAACTAAAGCATATTTAGCATATACATATTCATCATTTAATCTAATTGCTAGATTATTATCGCTTTCTTGAGTTTTAAGATAATCATAGGCTCTATTAAAATCTTCAAAAATTTCCAAAATTTTTTCTTCATTTTCAAAAATAGTAACTTCATAATTAGCTGCCTTAATTTTAAGAAAGCCTGTGAATAAAAATATTAAGCAGAGAAAAAAAATAATTAATAAACTTTTTTTCATACTTCTATTTTACTAAAAATAATTACATCTTCAAAATACAACAATTTCGATATTATTATAGATATTTAGTTCATTTATAGAAGTGTGTAAATCTAGTTTTTCTTTAAGGTAGCGCTCAAATACTAGAAATTCATAATTATAAATTTCCTTTAGCTCCTTATTAGTGATAATAAAATCAATTATCTCTTTTAAAGTTAATTCATTACTTACGCAAATCGTAAATTTCAAATTCAAGATTTTAAATTCAATATTAATTAGTAATTTCTTCACAATAATCTACCTTTATCGCTTCACCCTTATCTAAAATATATGCTGTTTCCTTAATTGAGAATTCTAAATTATAACGCATTAGATACTTTTCAAAACCTTTGTGAAAAAGAATTATTTTTTTATCTTTATAACTATCAAAATCACTAATTAATTCTGTAGGATTTAAATAAATTAAATTACTTAGTTGATACTTTACCTTAAACTCCCTAATTTGATTTAATAATCTATCATCAAAGCTACTATAAAAATACTCTTCCTTAAAATCAAAATAGAAATAACTTCGTTTTATAAAATTTCTTATTATTACATAATATTTTTCAGTGATAATAAAATTAAACTGTTTACTGTAGACATTTTTAAAATAATTAATCTCTTTAGCTGTTCTAGTTTTAGCAATTTTAATCTTAGCCAAAGTTAAATCTTTATAGTAATTAAAATTAGTACTTAAATAATTTAATCTTTCATTATAATATGACATAAATTCAATATTAGTAAGTTTATCAAGATTTATTCTCTGTTTAAAATTATTACTGAGCCTTAAAGGGATGCCGTCAAAACTTGAAAAAACAATAATAAATAGATGATTTTTAGATCTTTTAATAATTAAATTAATTAACCTTTCCTTAAAATTTTCATGTCTTGCAAGAAATATATTAAATTCATCAATGATTAGGCATAATTTTTCATCTTTATTATTCTCAAAATAACTAAATAAATAGTCTAGAAAATAGTCAGTTAATTCTTCATTCTTTTTAATTTCTTTAAAAACATAATCACTAATTAAACAGATTTTATATTCAGAAATACTGTTAATAATATTCATTAAGCAATTTTCTAATTTTTGATAATCTTTCATATAGATCATTAAAGGATCTTTTCTTAGATATAAGTCAATTATCTTTTTATTTGGATAATCATCGATATAACCTAGATAAATTTTATCTTTCCTTAATTTATTAAGATCTAGTTCAAAATCATTTAATTCATCATTCCAAAGTTTATAATCTGCACCATTAAAGTCTTGATAGGATTCTATTAATTTTTCAAGAATTAAAGCTAATTCAGTCTGATCACTATTAACTATTTTATATTCATTAATCGTTTTATAATATTCATCTAAATATATAATAGTATGATCATCTCGTATTTTTCTTGAAAGGTAAAAAGTCTGGCCTTTTAAATTCTGTTTATCACTTCGAAGATACATAAGACCTGGCTTATTAAAATAAAAGGCTTCATCACTATTAACTAGATCGATCGAATCACTTTTTTGATTCATTTTAAGTGCAATTTTGAAATTAACATTAGCTCTAATCTGTTCATCAACTACTCCTTGAGCTCGTTGGGTTGCAAGAATTAAATGAAAACCTAATGATCTTCCTATCCTAGAAATGCTTATAATTTCATCCATAAATTTTGGATAAGCTTGTTTAACCTGGGCAAATTCATCCAAAACAATGATAAGATATGCCAGATTATTTAATTTGTGTTTATTTAAATATTTACGATAATCATCGATATTTACAATAGGTTTATTAAGAATGTTAGAAGCTTTTTTGAATAATTCTTGTCTTTTATTTAATTCATTCTTTAAAGAAAAAAGAATCTTTTCATAATCAATTCCATCGTTATTAACAAGATTAGAAATGATATGTGGTAATAATTTCCCCTTGAATTTTAACTTATTAATTAAGGCTGCACCCTTAAAATCAATAATTGCAAATTGAAGATAAGAGGGATCGTAATTAAATGCTAGGGAAATTATTAAAGTTACTAATAGTTCACTTTTACCTGATCCTGTACTTCCAGCAATAAGCCCATGAGGTCCATCGAATTGTTCGTGTAGATTAAGATTAATTAATTTATTATTTTGATCATAGGCAATGATACTACTTAAACCTTGAAGGGGTATTGGTTTTTTATAGGCAGATAGAAAAGTTAATGCTTTATTTTCGATATTATTTAATTCTAATCTTTTAACCTTGCTTACTATTTCATTTAAATTTAGATCCTTAAAATCATTAGTGAAATGAAATTTTTTATCCTTCATTTCCACTTGTCCATTATTAAAATCGACTATTTGATCCATATTAATTCTAGAAATATTATTATTCAACAAAAGATAAGAACTATCACTATTTTTATTTATTTCGGTATCTTTATCACAGATAATTAAGTCATAAGAATTACTATGATCATTTTTATCAAAATGGATATTATCAAAGGATAAAAGTGCTTTAAAGTTACTTAAATTCTTAAGTTTTAAAAGTATCTTTAATTCGTTAGGATTATGTCTTAGAATTAATTTTAAAATTAAATAACATACTTCTTTTTCACTAAAATTAATAAACTGACTTAGTTTATTATTTTTAAAATTAATAATTAAATCTTCTTCATAATGATAAATAACTTGATCTAATTCGATAAAATTTTTTCTTTTACCAATTTTAAGACAAAGATAGGTATTTTGTTCTTTATATATTTCAAATAGACGCTTGTAATTTATTAAATATTCAATATTATCTAATTCCCAATAAAGATATTTATCGATTTCATTCTTACTAATTAATAATTCTTTAACTTTAATAAGCTCCAAATCATTAAATTCACTTAAAGCTAGATTATAACTTTTAATTTTTTGCTTAAAATTTAAATTTTCAAAATAACGAATCAAAGGGCTATAGATAAAGGCCATTAATAGCATCGTAATGGGCATTAGTAAACTTTGAAAGTATTCCTTAATACCAGCATTTTCATTTCTAGAAAGATTAATATAGGCAATACTAAGACTTGATATCCCCATAATAATCATCGGTAATATTTGAACGATGATTGGTGTTTTATAATTTTTTATTGGTTTTTGTAATTTAAAATTACTAAATTTTACTGCTACGGGATATAAATTCTTAGCATTCTTTATGAAATAAGGTTTAATTTTAAAAGTACTAAATGCTTTTCCTTTGCGATTAAGTTTAAAATTATTAAAAAGTTTACCATCAAAATAAATAAAACGATATGATCCAAAAATAACCTCATCATAGTCTTTAATTTGCTCATTATGATAGATTTTATTATTAAGATAAAACTTCTGGTAATCAGAGATGATTTTTTGATCCTTTAATTCAAAGTAATAATAATTATCATTACATTTAAATTTAATTTTTTCACCTTTATAGCTAAATATTTGATAATCTTCTTTTTTTAAAACTATTAAGCGTAATTTATTGAGTTTATTATCTAGCAGTAGATATTCTTTAAAACTTAAAGGAAAGTTATTTTTATTTTGATAAAAATAACTTTCTGACTTAAAAAAATAACGCTTATTCTTTTTGTAGATTGTAAAATCATCAAAGTGCAACTGATCTTCTAAAACACGATAATAAGCTTTATTATTATGAAAAATATATACTATCATTTACGGATTAAAATATTAATTTGTTGTTTAAATTTTTGATCCTTGGTTTCAATGGTAATGATACTATTACCACTTTTTAAAGCCGTGATCATTAAGCCTTTTATACTAACTAAATCATTATTAGCACTGATCCTTAAGTCATTTAGATTAATTCCTTTAGGAATGGATTTAAATTCAATTTCATATGTTTCATTTATATTAAGAGCTTTATGATATTTTGTAAGTTCTAACCTATCGCTATTAATACTCAGTTCCTTATTTTTTACTAGCTTTTCATTGATGTTTGCTGGACATTTTGAGACCTCGATTAAATTTTGGTAAATCCGCTTTTTACCAAATAATTGAATCTTGTCCTTAAATAAATCGAATTCAAATTTTAATCCTAATCTTGATAATAAACTTGAGCTTGAATTTAATTTTAATTTTAGGCTTAGATAATTCGATAATTCACTGCATAAAACTAAATTAGGAATCTGCTGCGTAGTAATATAATTTGCATCTAAATTAGTATCTTTTAATTGATCATTAAATAGGATTTGATTTTTAAAATAACTTTTAACGCCACCAATAACTTGGAAATTGGCAATTTTTTGTCCTAGCGCCCGAAGCGCTAAATCTAATCCTAAGCCTACACTTAAACTGGCATTTATATTACTTTGTAAATCATGATTGAAATCATTGAAAAAACGATTGATACCATTAATACTTTCATAGCCAAAATTATGATTTAACTTATAATTTAAAACAGCTTTACCACTTGCATATAAGTTTAATACAAGTGATAATGAAAGACTGATTATCGGTAATTTTGGTATCGGTATTTTCATTGTTGCGAGCGGTATTTCAGCCTCAACCTCATCAGGCTCATAATTAGCATTTAAATCATTGATGATTCTATTATTCGCATTATTTAATATATCAAATGCTAAGCGTTTATAAGAAATTCTTTTAAAGCCAAATTCACTATTAATTTTATATCCTAATTTAATGTAGGAACTATTTTGCTTAGCTGTTTTAAATAACTTAATTTTAGGTTTAAAATCATATACATCAGCATCAAAAAAGATGACACCGAATTTAGTTTTTTTACTAACATTGATTCTTAAATTATTCGAATTAGCCTTAAAATCAACTTTAAAACCTTTAAGGCTAGTTAAAGGATTAACCAGCCTCGTAATTTTTGGATCCTGATATACACTAACATCAGTATATGGAATTATTTCTGTCTTTTCAAAATCTACTTCAAATTCATCTTCAAGTTCTATTTCCTTAATCAATTCTTCAATTGAAAGATCAATTAAATTATTATTTTCATCAATTCGCTTATAGATCTCTTCATTTTTGAGTTTAAGAATATCTCCTATTTGATAATTGCTAAGATCACTAAAATCGCTAACCTCATAAAATTGATTAAATGTTAATTTATTTTTCGGTTTGATTTCATCTTTTAAGGATATTGCTTTTAAAATAATCTTTGTTAGATAAGCTTCTTCATTTATATAATCACTTAAAAGTTTTTTTATTATTTCATCCTCTTTAACTAATTCATTAAGATAAAATGAAGAAAGTAAAGAGAGAGTAAATTCATAATCATTAGCACTATCAAGCTTTATATTCTTATCCATTATTTTTGCATCAATTAAGCAAGTAACTTTTTCACAATCAAATTTAGCATTATCAATAAGTATTCTAGCAAGCTGTTTTTTAGTTAAAATCTGCTGTGACTTAGCACAGGAAACTATCATCAGTAGAATTAATGATAGTGTAATAAATTTATTCAAAACTGTTCGCATTACTGGTTATTGTACTTTCGTTACTTTCATAACTTTGGCTTGCTAAATCTAAGAATCTTGCATAATTTTCGATATTGAAATTTAAATCTTGAAATTTTCTTGCAAAAAGCTTAAAGCGACTTATAATCGCTTCACATGATGAAGATTGCCAGATAGCACTTAAAGAATCCATTTCTTTTTGAATTAAAATTAGATTATCCAGAATTTCACTATTTAATACTTTTAAACGATTAGAATATTCCTTAACTTCTAAAAAATTAATCTTAATTCCATCCATGTTCACTTAATTTATGTACTTCACTAATAAGTTCATTTTGGGTATTTTGATAAGCATTTGCAGCATTCCTTAAAAAATCACTATATTGATTTAAAATCAAAGAAATCGATTTTATATTAGGGATGTAAGTTTTAATTTTTGAAGTGAAAGCTAAATTATCCTTACCTTGCCATATTGAACTTAAATTATCGATTAAATCACTTAATGAATTTATTTGATTTGTATAAATTTCATTTTGCCTTTCAATTACTGTAGCAGATTTAATTATACTCGTTGGATCGACAATTATTTTTGACATATATTCCTCCTTTCGCTTTATTATTAACCTAATATTAGAATAATCCTAAATAAAAAATACTCGTAAATGAGTATTTATAAAAGTTTACTAGCTATTTCATCGATAATAATTAAGCTATTAATTATCTTTAATTCCAATAAGGCTTTAAGATAATCTAATTTATTAATATCATAGGCGATCAAAATAGTATTAGGACATTTTTGGATTTCATTTAAACTGATTCCAATAAGACTATCTTCGAATTTTCTTGATACGATTCTCCCTTTCTTATCAAAGAAATGACCTAAATAATAAAAACTGGCAGCTTGATCCTTTAATTCAAAATAATCAGTCTTTGAAATAATATCATCCTTGATTAAATCTAATTTATCACTAAATACTTCAATGGTGGAAATGATGATGTTTAACTTAGCATATTTACTCAATATTTGATTGATTGTACTTTCATTTATTAGTGCTTCTTTAAGTTCTTTTTTTAGAAAAATAGGAGCAAAGGGTAAATTAACATTATGATCGCTTTTTTTATTAAGAATTAAATTAAAGATATTATTATCATCATTTAAAAAATTATTATTTTGTACGCCCGTTAATTTAAAAAAATTAATCTTCTTATTTTCTAAATTTAAATTTTGAAAAATAGGAAAAAGTATTTTAGATTCATCAATACCAATATTAAAACCATCTTCAATTATAGAATCTAAGTAATCAGCAATAAATTTATAGAAAAGTTTTTTATTATTATCGTCATCAGAATTAAAACCGTTAAAAACTAAAACATCCTTTAATTGATATTTTCTTTTTAACTCCTCTTCCTTATGATCATCCCTGGTTAAATTCTGTTTGATTTTAAGCTCTATTAAACCAAGCTCAAAAGCCCTATTAATCATCCTTGAAACCTTAGAAGGAGAATAAAATAACTTACGAGCGATTTCCTTCTGATTTAATTTGTCTTTATAATAATATGAAACTACTTCAATTATTTCACTAAGATACTTATCGTTTTTGAACTTTTCCATTTTCATTAAATTATATGAATCAAAAATTAATTATCCTATGCATTCATATATTTTAATTAAACGCTATCAGCAATTATAAAGCAAACTTTAAGTTAAAATTGCAATTTATTGCATTATTTTATTTAATTTCATGCAATTAAATTCAAAATAAAAGAACTCTTTCAAGAGTTCTTAGCTATTAGGTTTACCTAATAATTTAAACATGTTCTTTTTATAGATCTCAACACCAGGTTGATTAAAAGGATTAACATCCAATAGATAAGCTGAAATCGCTAGTGCTTTAAAGAAAAAATACACTAAATAAGCTAAGCTTTCTTCTGAGATATCTTCTAAATTAATTATAATATTATCAACTTTACCATCTTCAGTATGTGCTTTAAGTGTTCCAAGCATTGCTTGTTTATTAATCCAAGCTAAAGATTTACCACTTAAGTAATTCATTTCATCAGCATCTTCATCATCACTTGGGAAGTTCATATCAGCTAAAGGTTTTTTAACATTAATAATTGTTTCAAATAAGATTTTAGAGCCATCTTGAACAAATTGTCCCATTGAATGTAAGTCAGTACTATTAATAACCGAAGTTGGTAATAAACCTTTTCCATCTTTACCTTCTGACTCACCAAAAAGTTGTTTGAGCCATTCTGCAATTGCTGCAAGATGATTTTCATAAGCCACATACATTTCTGACTTAAGACCTTGTTTATATAGCGCATACCTTGTCATCGCATAGCGATAAGCTGCATTTTCTAAATAATTAGGATTAGAATATTCTTTATGGGCAGCTATACAAGCTGTTATAAAGCGATCAATATCGATACCAGCAATTGCCATCGGTAATAAGCCTACTGGTGTAATGATAGAAAAGCGACCACCAATTGAATCGGGGATGATAAATGATTCATATCCCTTCTTAGTGCATAAAGGTCTTAATAATCCTTTTTCTTTATCAGTAGTTATGACAATACGCTTACTAGCTTCTTTTTGTCCATATTTATCTTCAATAAATTTTCTAAAAATTCTAAAAGCTAAAGAAGTTTCAGTAGTCTTACCTGATTTAGAAATACAATTAAGACTAACTTCCTTATCTTTAATATAATCAAGTAATCTTACAATATCAGTAGACGAAAAGGTATTACCACAGAAAATAACCTCTACTTTATCTTTATTATATGGACCCTTAAGCATGTCGATAGCACATTTAGCACCAAGATAAGAACCACCTATTCCACATACTAATACAACATCAGAAATTTGACGTAATCTTTTCGCACATTCCTTTATTCTTTCAACTTCATCACGATCGTATTCTAAAGGCCAATCATTCCAACCAGTAAATTCACTGCCCTTCCCTTTTTTATTTTCTAAATCTTCATGAATCTTAAGAACTTGATTCTTATATTCATCTAAATTTATTTCACTTATAATATTACTTAAATCTAAACTAATCATGGTTACTCCTTTTTTATTTATTATAATATAAAATTCATTTAATAATTTATTTTTATATTCAATTTTGAATATCCACTTTAAATTGATTTAATTTTTACTAAATTATTTGTTTAAAAATAGCATATTTAAACTGAATGCTGATACTTAACTTAATTAAGTATATAAAATATCAATATTATATTGATAAATTTAAAAAAAAATGCTATTTAATGATTATATAGAACTCAAATATATATTATTAAGTATAGTTAGTCTGTTTTGCTATTGATATGCTTAAGATAATATATTTAATTATCATAGTGAGGGGTATATGAGAAAGAATTTTTTGATCTTTTCGTACATTTATTTTTGTTTTATCACCACTTGGTATTTGCTTAATTTTTTCGGTTATGGACCTTTAATTATTGAAATTAATCCAGTGAATATTGTGATCTTTATTATAAATGTATTTTGTTTTCTTAATATAATTTTTAAGGGGAAATTTTTTAATGTAGATTAAATATTATCAAACTAATTTTCACCTAATAGCTTGCTAAAATATTCAAGATATATTATAATTTTATAGGTTTATTTATTAGGCATTTATGCCTATATATTAGTAAACATTATGAAACACCTAATAATGTGTGTATGAATCAGAAAGGAGAATTTGATGCCTACAATTAATCAGTTAGTAAGAAAAGGTCGTCAGGCTAAAAGTTTTAAGTCTAAATCACCTGCTTTACAAAAAGGTTATAACAGCTTAAAAAGACGTCCAATAGAATTATCATCTCCACAAAAAAGAGGAGTATGTACTCGTGTTGGTACGATGAAGCCTAAAAAACCTAACTCTGCTTTACGTAAATTCGCTCGTGTGCGTCTAAGTAACGGTGCTGAAGTAACAGCATACATCCCAGGTATTGGACATAACTTACAAGAACACTCAGTAGTTCTTATAAGAGGTGGCCGTGTTAAAGACTTACCAGGGGTAAGATATCATATTATCCGTGGTACTTTAGACTGCGCTGGAGTAGCTAATCGTAAACAAGGTAGATCACTATATGGTGCAAAGAAACCTAAATAATCAAACATGAAAGGAGAATAAGAGATTATGCCTAGAAAAGGTTATGTAGCAAAAAGAGAAATACTTCAAGATCCTATATATAATTCTAAACTAGTAACTCGTCTTGTGAATAAAATCATGCTTGATGGTAAAAAGGGAGTTGCCCAAAGAATTTTATATAGTGCATTTGAATTAGTTGAAAAGAAAACTGGTAAACAACCTATGGAAGTTTTTGAAAAGGCCCTAGATAATGTTATGCCAGAATTAGAATTAAAAGTAAGAAGAGTCGGTGGTGCTAACTATCAAGTACCAGTTGAAGTTAGTGCTGAAAGAAGACTTACTTTAGGTCTTAGATGGATTGTAAACTATGCAAGACTTCGTAATGAAAAGACCATGGAATTAAGACTAGCTAATGAGATCATGGATGCTGCTAATGGCACTGGTGCAAGTATTAAGAAGAAAGATGATACGCACAAGATGGCTGAAGCTAATAAAGCATTTGCTCATTATCGCTGGTAAGAAAGGGACTAAAAAATGGCTCGTGAATTTAGTTTAGATAAAACACGTAATATCGGTATCATGGCTCACATTGATGCCGGTAAAACAACAACAACTGAACGTATTCTATTTTATACTGGTAAAACTCATAAGATCGGTGAAACCCATGATGGTGCTAGCCAAATGGACTGGATGAAGCAGGAACAAGAGCGTGGTATTACAATCACCAGTGCTGCAACAACTGCTGAATGGAAAAATCACCGTGTTAATATCATCGATACTCCAGGTCACGTTGACTTTACTGTTGAAGTAGAAAGATCACTTAGAGTATTAGATGGTGCAGTAACTGTCTTAGATGCTAAGGCTGGTGTAGAACCACAAACTGAAACAGTTTGGCGTCAGGCTACTAACTACAAAGTTCCTCGTATTGTATTCTGTAATAAGATGGATGCGACTGGAGCAGATTTTATGATGTCAGTTAGAACTATCGGTGATCGTTTAGGTGCTAAAGCTTCACCTATTCAATTACCTATTGGATCTGAAAATACCTTTAGAGGAATTATCGATATTGTTGAAAGAAAACAATATATGTATATGAACGATTTAGGTACTGATATTAGAGAAAGTGAAGTAGCTGATGAATTTAAAGATGAAGTAGAAACTTTAAGAGCACAGCTTGTTGAAATGGTAGCTGACTATGATGAAGAATTAATGATGAAGGTTTTAGAAGGTGAAGAACCTAGTGTTGCTGAAATTAAAGCAGCAATTAGAAAAGGTGTTATCGCTTCTGATTTCTTCCCAGTTCTTTGTGGTAGTGCTTATAAAAATAAGGGTGTTCAATTAATGCTTGATGCAGTTATTGAATACTTACCTTCACCACTAGATATCCCTGCAATTAAAGGTACTTTAGAGGATGGAAGTGAGGCTGAGCGTAAAGCAAGTGATGATGAACCATTTGCATCTCTTGCATTTAAGGTTATGGCTGATCCATTCGTAGGACGTTTAACTTATTTCAGAGTTTACAGTGGTAAGGCACAATCAGGTAGTTATGTATTAAACGCAACCAAAGATAAACGTGAGCGTTTTGGTCGTTTAGTTAAAATGCATGCGAATCACCGTGCTGAAATTTCTGAAGTTTATGCTGGTGATATTGCAGCTGCAGTAGGTTTAAAAGATACTACTACTGGTGATACCTTATGTGATGAAAAACATCCAATCATTCTTGAATCAATGGTTTTCCCTGAACCAGTTATTCAGATGAGTGTTGAACCTAAAACTAAGGGTGACTCAGATAAGATGGGTATTGCTCTATCGAAATTAGCTGAAGAAGATCCAACCTTTAGAACTTATACTGATGAAGAAACAGGTCAAACAATCATTGCTGGTATGGGTGAATTACACCTTGATATCATCGTTGATAGAATGCGTAGAGAATATAAGGTGGAGTGTAATATCGGTGCTCCTCAAGTTGCTTTTAGAGAAACTATCCGTGCAACTGCTGATTGTGAAGGTAAATTTGTAAGACAATCTGGTGGTCGTGGTCAATATGGTCATGTTTGGATTAAATTTGAACCAAATGAGCCTGGTAAAGGTTTTGAATTCATCGATGCTATCGTTGGTGGTTCAGTTCCTAGAGAATATATTAAACCAACTCAAGATGGTCTAATTGCTGCTATGAATAATGGTTTAATTGCTGGATATCCAGTTGTCGATGTTAAAGCAACCTTATTCGATGGAAGCTACCATGATGTTGACTCATCAGAAATGGCCTTCAAAGTTGCAGCAAGTTTAGCTCTTAAGGAAGCAGCTAAGAAATGTAAACCTGTACTACTAGAACCAATTATGTCTGTTGAAGTAGTTGCTCCAACTGATTATCTTGGTGCGGTAATGGGTGATATTACTAAACGTCGTGGTCAAATTAGAGATCAAGAAGAACGTGGTAATGCTATTGTTGTTAGATCTTTTGTACCACTTTCTGAAATGTTTGGTTATGCTACCGATTTAAGAAGCTTTACTCAAGGTAGAGGTAATTATGTAATGCAAATGGATCACTACGCTGAAGTTCCTAAGAGCATTGCTGAAACTATCGCAAAGAAAAATACTAAAGCTGAATAAAAATAATTGATTAATTTGTTATTTTAATTTAAAATAAAATAGATAAAAATAGGAGGATTTTTGCAAATGGCAAAGGAAAAATTTGATAAATCGAAAACCCATGTCAATATTGGTACAATCGGCCACGTTGACCATGGTAAAACAACTTTAACAGCTGCTATTACTCTTCACCTATCTAAACAAGGTATGGCTGAAGCTAAGGCTTATGACCAAATCGATGGTGCACCTGAAGAAAAAGCTCGTGGTATCACTATTAACACTGCACACGTTGAATACCAAACAGCTAATAGACACTATGCTCACGTTGACTGCCCAGGACACGCTGACTATGTTAAGAACATGATCACTGGTGCTGCGCAAATGGATGGTGCTATTCTTGTTGTTGCTGCAACTGACGGTCCTATGCCACAAACTCGTGAACACATTCTTCTTTCAAGACAAGTTGGTGTTCCATACATCGTTGTATTCTTAAACAAATGTGATATGGTTGATGATGCTGAGTTAATCGACTTAGTTGAAATGGAAGTTAGAGAAATCTTAAGTGAATATGGCTTTGATGGTGATAATACACCTATCATCCGTGGTTCAGCTCTTAAAGCATTAGAAGGTGATCCAGCTTGGGAATCTAAGATTGATGAATTAATGGAAGCTGTAGATACATATATCCCTGCTCCAACTCGTGATATCGATAAACCTTTCTTAATGTCAGTTGAAGACGTATTTACAATTACTGGTCGTGGTACAGTTGCTACTGGTCGTGTAGAACGTGGTCAATTAAAACTTGGTGAAGAAGTTGAAATCGTTGGTTTACAAGAAACTAAGAAAACTGTAGTTACTGGTATTGAAATGTTCAGAAAGCTTCTTGATGTTGCTGAAGCTGGTGATAATATTGGTGCTTTACTTCGTGGTGTTAACCGTGACCAAGTAGAAAGAGGTCAAGTACTTGCTAAACCTGGAACTGTTACTCCACATACTAAATTCAAAGCACAAGTAGTTATCTTAACTAAAGAAGAAGGTGGTAGACATACAGCATTCGTTTCTAACTACCGTCCTCAATTCTATTTCAGAACTACTGACGTTACTGGTGTTATTACTCTTCCTGAAGGAGTTGAAATGGTAATGCCTGGTGACCACGTAGAAATGACTGTTGAACTTATCGCTCCTATCGCAGTAGAAAATGGTACTAAATTCTCTATTCGTGAAGGTGGTAGAACAGTTGGTTCTGGTTCAGTTACTGAAATCCTTGCTTAATTACTAAAATTAAAACTCTGCTCAAAGCAGAGTTTTTTTATTAAATAAGCTCATCTAAGTGAGCTTATTTATTATGATAAAGAATTTTAAGTTATTATTAGAAACTAATTTTAAATGAAAGTACGAAGAATAAAAAGCATAAAAATTGAATTAAACCGATAAAAAAGCTATATTTAATTACTTTTAAGGTTAACTTTATGTGAGAGTAATTATTAAAGCTATTTAAGCGAACTATTAGTAAAGACATATGATAACAATTAAATACTATTTGTAAAATCGCCAAAATTATATAACCCAAAGATCCTGTAATAGCAAATAATAGAATTACTAAGGTATAGAATAAAGCATATAGTACAGAGAATTTTTCAAATTCTAAGCTGTTAAATTTATCTTGTTTATTCTTTTTAATTAAGCTTAAAAATAATGCTGGTATTAGTGATAATGATGATATAAATAATAATGTCTGAATAAAACCAACTGTTAATTTAGGTCCTGAGAAATTAAATGAATAAGTAGAATTTAAATTACCAAAAATACTTTCCATATTTACTTTATTAACACTATAATTAAATGATTGAAAAAATGAAGAAATTTTATTTACTAAAGCCATCACAATTACAGTTGATAGAACGATAGAAATGGCAATGATAATTCTAATAATTAATCTTGAATTAGGATTAAGATTTTTTAATTCTTTATTTGGATTAAAAAAGAAATCTTTAAGTAGTTCTAAGATCGAATTATCACTAGGTTTATTATCGTTATTCGCATTAAGATTTACGCTAGTTACTTCTAAATTAGATACCGGTTCATCATTTGGTAAAGCTTGAGCTTTTTCTTCTTTACTTTCTTCTTGTTTTTCTTCCTTATTTTCTAATAACTCATTATTTTCATTTTCATTTATCATAATTACCTCCTTTTTTATATTATACTTTAAAATGAAATTATTTAAAATTAAAATATTTATTATTTTTTAACAAATTACTTTGATGATTTTTATAAGCTTATTTAAGTTATAATAGTACTATGAAAATAATAGTTGATTCCTTAACGGGAATGGGATTAAAATTTGCTAAAAGTTTAAATTATCCGATAATTGATATTAATAATTATGATGTTAAAGATTTAGATGATGATCTTTTTTTAGTAACCCGCTGTTTTAATTTTGGTGAAATTCCAAAATCAACTATCGATTTTTTAGAATTATATCATACTAAAGTAATAGGTGTAGCTTGTGGTGGTAATCGTAATTGGGGAACTAATTACGGTATAGCAGGTGATAAAATTCAAGAAATTTATAACATTCCTCATGTTACTAAATTTGAAGCTGCAGGTTTCCCTAATGAAAGAGAAAAAGTAAAATTATTTTTGGCTAATTACGAAAGGAAGTAAGATGGAAAATATTATTGAAACAAAGATTCCTGAATGGATTTTACTAAACAATCAAATAATTGATGAAAATGGTCTTATTAAAGATCTTTCTAAAGATAAAGAAGCTGTTTATAGTTACTTTGTTAATGAGGTAAATAAAAGAACTCAGTTTTTTCATTCCTTAAAAGAAAAATTAAATTATTTAATTAACAATGATTATTATGAAAAAGAATTTTTAGATAAATATAGTTTTGATGATATCAAAACCGTCTTCAAAAGAGCTTATAGTTACAAATTTCGCTTTCCAAGTTATATGGGGGCTTTTAAATTTTATAATGACTATGCACTAAAAAGTAATGATAAAAGAGTTTTTCTAGAACGTTATGAAGATCGCCTTTCAATCTGTGCTCTTTATCATAGTGATGGTGACACTCAGAAAGCTCTTGATATGGTTGATCGCTTAATCCAACAAGATTTCACCCCTGCTACCCCTACTCTTTTAAATACTGGTAGAAAAAAACGAGGTGAATTTGTTTCTTGCTTCTTATTAGAATTAGGTGATTCAATGAATGATATCGCTAGGGTTTTAGAATTTTCAATGCAGCTATCTAAAATAGGTGGTGGTGTATCGATTAATCTTACAAATCTTAGAGCTAAAGGTGAACCAATAAAAGGAGTTAAGAATGTCGCAAAGGGCGTAGTAGGTGTTTGTAAATTACTTGATAATGCCTTTAGATATGCTGATCAAATGGGACAAAGACCAGGAGCTGGAGCTACTTATTTAAATATCTTTCATGCTGATATTGAAGATTTTTTAAATACTAAAAAACTTAATGCCGATGATGATATCAGAGTTAAAACACTTTCGATGGGAGTAGTTATTCCTGATAAATTTATTGAATTAGCCAGAGAAGATCGTGATATGTATGTATTTTACCCCTACTCTGTTTCACAGGTTTATAATAAACCTTTCAGTGATATTGCTGTAGAAATTGACAAATACTACGATGAGATGGTTGAGAATCCTAATATCATGAAGCGTAAAATAAACCCTCGTAAACTTTTAGATGCGATCGCTTCTTTACAAGGTGAATCTGGTTATCCTTATATTATGTATTGTGATAATGTAAATAAAGCCAATCCTTTAGGTCAAAAGGTTAAATTCTCAAATTTATGCTCGGAAATACTTCAACCTTCTACCTTAAGTGTTTATGCTGACTATGATAAACGTGAAAATGATGTAATTGGTAGTGATATATCTTGTAATTTATCAAGTGGTAATATGGCTAATATGATTAAGCATAATTCAATTAAGGAAACTGTTTTTATGGCTATGGATTTAATGAATTCAGTTGCTACTAAAACTAACATTAACTATGTACCAAGTATTGCTAAGACAAATAAGGAAACTAGATCAGTAGGTTTTGGTATTATGAATCATCATGGTTTTATTGCTGAAAATTTTATTGAATATGGTTCTAAAGAAGATTTAGATTTAATCGATGTTTTCTTTAATATGATCAATTATTATTCACTAGAACATTCAATGTTAAAAGCTAAGGAAACAAAAGAAATCTTTAAAGGTTTTTATGAATCCAAATATGCTGATGGTTCTTATTTTACAAATCGTAAAGCTATCTATCCAAAAACTGATAAAATCAAAGAAATTTTCAAGGATATTTATATACCTAGCGACGAAGATTGGGAAAAACTTAAAAATGATGTAATGCTTTATGGTTTATATAATTCTCATCGTTTAGCAGTAGCACCTAATGGTTCAATCGCTTATGTGATGAGTGCTACACCTTCAATAACACCAATTAAGCAGTTAATCGAAGAAAGAACCTATGGTAATTCTAAGACATATTTCCCAATGCCAGCTTTAAATGAAGCAATGTTTATGTATGAAACTGCATATAAAATGGATAAATATAAAATAATTGATGTTATCGCAACTGCCAGCAAGCATGTAGATCAAGGTATCAGTTTTGAATTATGTATAACTTCTGATATAACTACTAGAGAATTACAAAGATATTACTTATACGCACACTATCAAGGAATTAAAACCTTATATTATACAAGAACACAAAAATTAAAAGTTACCGAATGTGAAAGCTGTGCTATATAGGAGGGATAAATGATTAAACAATATACAGGTGCTAATTGGAATGAACATGAAGATACCTACACTCAAAATTTCTATGAACAAAATCTTTCTCAATTCTGGCGACCAGAAGATATTTCTTTACAGCCTGACCTAATAGTTTGGTCATCTTTACCAGCTAATGTACAAGATGCTTATGCTAAAAATTTACTCATTCTTACTTTTTTAGATACTTATCAAGGTGATATTGGGATGCCGGTAGTATCAAGATCAATGAATGAATTAGATAATCATCAAAGAAAATCAGTTATCAATTTTATGGCTGCAATGGAAAATGCTGTTCATGCAAAATCGTATTCAAATATCTTTATGACTTATTTAAAAAATGAAGAGATAAATGAATTATATGAATGGGGTAATAATAATAAAAATTTACAAAAAATGATGGATATTATTGTAGGTTATTATCGTCATTTAGATATCCTTAATTATCATCGTAATTATCGCAATCTATCCGATTTTAATGAGGAAGAATTTGAGATCGCTAAATGGAAGGCGATGGTAACTTCAGTATTTCTTGAAACTTGTTTATTTTACAGTGGCTTTTATTACCCATTATACTTCTATGGTCAAGGTAAATTAATGCAGGCTGGTGAAATAATCAATTTAATCCTTAGAGACGAATCAATTCATGGATTATATATCGGTAAAATTGCTCAAGAAATCTTTGAACAGTTTAAAAGTGAGAAACAAGATGAACTTTCTAAATGGTGTCATGATTTATTATTAGAGTTATATAATCTTCAATTACAATTAGTTGAAGAGGTTTATGATCAAGTGAATCTAAGTCATGATGTTAAAATATTTGTTAGATATAATGCTAATAAGGCTTTAATGAATTTAGGGTTTGAACCATTTTTCGAATATGAAGAAGTTAATCCAGTAGTTCTAAATGGATTAAATACTGAAACTAAGACGATGGATAATTTCTCAATGAAGGGTAATGGTTATCAAAAGATGAAATCAGAAGCCTTAAAAGATGAAGATTTCTATTTTAATAAAGAGAAAATTGGAGGTTAAATGATTTATTTTTTAACACAAGATAATTGTCCTAAGTGTGTAGCTTTAAAAAATTATATCGAAAAAGCTTTAGGAACCACTTATTTAAATAAAATAAGTTTTATCCATCGTGATCATGATAGTGCATTATTTAATGAATTAGTTTCAAAATTTAATATTATGGCAACTCCTTGTTTAATAGCTGGGGATGATATTTTAAGAAATCCTGATTTAAGTAATACAAGAGATTTTTTAGATCAACATTAATTTAAATCCAATTTTAAACTTTAAATTATCTAAGATTATTAATATGATAATTTAAAGTTTTTTTATATTGAGTTATTATCTTTTATGTTATACTTTGAGTGTAAAGCTATATCATTAATTTTATTTTAAGCTAAACTAAAGGAGTGTGTATGAATATTATAATACATCAATAAATAATATCTATTAATTATTTTTATTTTTAAATATAGCTTTACAATAATAAGGGGGTGTTTATGAAAAATAAATTGATAAAGAGTTTTTGTTTAACTTTTGCTATTAGTTATATAGTTGAATATGGACGATGCTTATTTGAGGAAGGTGTTAGATGATTAAAATAGCTTGCTATTATACCCTTTTAATTGGTATCCTTTGCACAGGAACAGTAGTTTCTCGTGCTATAGATAATGGAATCCTAAGTATTTTTGATATAAAATATATAATATTCCTGATATTAGGCTTAGGTGGATATATTATCAGTGCTTTTCTTAGAGATATCAATGAAAAACTAGAAAAAAATAATATTAATATAAATAAAAACTCTTAAACTAAGTTTAAGAGTTTTTTAATTCTCGATAACGATATAAAATATCAATCCAATCAGTTTGTATCGCATTGATGCCTAATTCAATTAATTTATCCCAAGTTTTATCAAATCCTTCTAAGAGAACTTTTTCATCACTAATGCTTCCGAATAAATGAGTTTTATCATCAAGATTCATCGTATTACCTAAAAGCATAAATTGCTTATTATTTTTATACTTATCCATGATTTGATGATTAATAATTTTATATTCATCACTATTTTCAATAACTTCAAATCCAACAAGATTTATATTTGGATATTCTTCAATAAGTTTAATTTCTTCAATACTTTTAACTATTGGAAAATACATGTATTTAGTTTTATGATTATTTAATTTTTCAAGATATTCTTTTTTAACAGGTGATTTAAATAAAATATTCTCATGTAAATCTTTATAATCATCAAAATATTCTAATAATTCATCCCAATACCACCAAGAACGGTCAATATTGATTAAAATATCTTTAGGTATAATATTAAGGTAGGATTCTAAAGTTTCAACTTTTTTATTAATCTTTTCGCCTATCTCATTATAAAAGGTTAGTTCTTCAATTTCCTGAGAAGTCATTTTCTTAATATTTTTTCTTTTACCTAAAAGTCTTTTTTCATTGCCGTCATGAAACATATAATATTTACCATCAAGACTTTTGATTACATCAGCTTCGATAATATCAGCTTTCTGTAATCTCGCAACTTTTGCCGCTTCACTAGTATTTTCGATAATACTAGCTGCACTACCTCCTCGATGGGCGATTATTAATAATTTTTTATTTGAAAGTTCATTTAAAAATTTACTATTAATATTTCTCATTTAAACCACCTTTTTTAAATAATCTTTTAATCTTATTCTTACCATCTCCATAAACAAAGAAGAATACTAAGATATTAATAAGAACAAGAAGTACAGTATAAACAAAATTCAATGCAATACCTTGCGGACCAATATCTGGATTAGTATTTTCACGGATTACGACACCAATTGGTTTTGCTGCTGGATTATACAAGAAAACAGATAAATCGTAGTCACCTAATTTACCATTA
>JAEWGY010000019.1 GCA_023388035.1 Bacillota bacterium
ATAATATAGATAGCGATGATAGAAAAGATTAAAAAGGAAGCACTTGCTGCTAAAGTTCCCATAATTGAAGATGAAGCCTTGGCGTTTATTTGTGATTTAATCCAAAAAAATAAGCTTTGGCGGATACTTGAACTTGGTAGCGCTGTTGCTTATAGCACAATTGCTATGGCGATGGTAAGTGAAAAGATTAGCATTGAAGGGATTGAAAGAGATGAACTAAGATATGCTAAGGCAATTGAAAATATTTCTATCACCGGGATGGATAGTAGAATCAAGATATATCATAATGATATTGATAAACAAGAGTTTAGTGGCTTTTATGATCTCATCTTTATTGATGCAGCAAAGGCTTCATATCAAAAATATCTGGATCGCTTTATCCACCAACTTAATAGAGGGGGAATGATGATTTTTGATAATATCAATTTCCATAATCTTAAGATTGAAGAGGTCAAATCTAGAAGAATTAAAGCTCTATTAAGAAAAATTGATAATTTTAAAAAGTATCTTGACACTTTAAATACGATTACCTATGAAAAATATGAAATAGGTGATGGTTTGATCGTTATTAGAAGGAGGGAAGATGGGATTATTTAAGAAAATTTTAGTAGTAGGAACCATCGCAGCAGGTTTAGCTTATCTTGCTAAGCGTAATAAAGATCCACTTAAAAAATTAGGCAAGAATGTTGAAAAGAAATTCAATAAAGTAATGGATGATATTAAGGATATTAATATTGATGAAGTTGCGCAAAAAGCCAAAGACAAAGTGATTAAAGCTGGCAATAAAGCAGCAGATATCGCAGGCGATATAAAAGATAAGACCTTAGATGTTAAAGATGCGATCGAAGATCAGGTTAAAAAAGTAGCAGATAAAACTAAGAATGCTATAAAGGACCATTTTGAAAACTAAAATAGAAATTATTAAAGAAATCGTTGAGCAGAAAGATTTAGTTAATATGGATGAAGTGGAAGAATTTATTGACGACCTCCTTTCACAAATTAATGAAGGTGCCTAAGGCACCTTTTTTAATGCTTATAAAAATAATATTTTATTAAAAATATGTTATAATTTAACACATGAACATTATCGAAGTTTCAAATCTTAGCTTTTCTTATGAAGAAAACCTTCCCACAATCAATAATTTAAATTTTAAGATTAAAAAAGGTAGTTATACCTGTATTTTAGGTCATAATGGTTGTGGTAAATCAACACTGGCTAAACTTTTAGCTGGTTTACTAAATAAAAAGGAAGGTGAAATAATTATTGATAAAATTCCACTTAATGAAGCTAATTTAGATAAGATTAGAGCTAAAATGGGCATTGTTTTTCAAAATCCTGATAATCAATTTATCGGTTCTAGTGTAAGGGATGATATTGCTTTTGGTTTAGAGAATCAACTTGTAGCTAGTGAAAAGATGGATGAGATTATTAATGATTTTGCTGCTAAAGTAGGATTAAGTAATTATCTTGATAAAGAACCAATGTCCTTATCAGGTGGTCAAAAACAACGCTGTGCAATTGCTGGGATTCTGGCGATGAAACCAGAGATTATTATTTTTGATGAAGCTACATCAATGCTTGATCCTAAGGGGAGAGAGGATATTAAAAAGATTATTAATGACTTACATCTTAATGATAATAAGACGATCATTTCCATTACTCATGATTTAGAAGAAGCAATTTTTGCTGATGAATTAATTATTATGCATGAGGGTAAGATTGTTATGCAGGGAGCACCTTTACAGGTTTTAAAGGATAAAGCAAAACTTCGAGAATTAAGATTAGATATGCCTTTTATCATGAAGGTGATGGATACATTAAAAGCACATAATATTAATATTAATGCTAATAGTATAGAGGGGATTGTTTTAGAATTATGCAAGTTAAAATAAGAGAATTGAGTCATATTTATGCTAAATCAATGCCATATGAAAAAATTGCTTTAGATAATATTAATTTAGATTTAGATGAGGGGAGATTTTACTTCTTAATTGGTAAAACAGGTTCTGGTAAATCAACCTTAGTACAGCATTTAAATGCTTTATTACTGCCACATAAAGGTAGCATTGAAATACTTGATTATAAAATAGAAGCAGAGGGGAAAAAACAACGTTTAAAAGATTTAAGAGGGAAGGTTGGTTTAGTTTTTCAATTTAGTGAATATCAATTATTTGAGGAAACTATTTTAAAGGATGTTGCCTTTGGACCACTTAATTTTAATAAGACTCAGGATGAGGCTATAAGCTTAGCTAAAAAAGCACTTAAATTAGTAGGTATTGATGAATCATTATATGATAAATCACCCTTTGAATTATCTGGTGGTCAGAAAAGAAAGGTTGCGATTGCTGGTATTCTAGCATTAGAACCTAAAATCTTAGTTTTAGATGAACCTACTGCAGGACTTGATCCTTTAAGCTCTAAGGAGTTATTAACACTGCTTAAAAATTTAAATGAGAAGGATACAACTATCATTGCTATTAGTCATGATAATGAAATTGTTTATGAATATGCAGATGAAGTTATTTTTATGCATGATTCAAGATTAATTACTAAAATGAAGACCTTAGATTTTTTTACATCTGATTTAATAGCTAAATACAATATTGTCTTACCAAAATTATTAGAATTTAAAACCTTACTAAAACAAAATGGATTTAAGATTACAGGTGATGATTATGATACTATTATTAAAGAGATCGTGAGGCAGATAAATGAATAAGCTTATTCTAGGTAAATATTTACCACTAAATAGTGTAATCCATCGTTTAGATCCCCGTTTAAAGATTTTATGCATGGTTATTTTATTATCAGCCATCTTCATTCCTGCAGGCTGGTATGGTTACGCCTTCTTATTTAGTTTCCTAGCAGTTTTTGTAAAATTAGCTGGTCTTAAATTTAGCTACATCATTAAATCACTAAGACCGATGCTATTTATGCTGATCTTCTTATTTATCATCAATGTTATGGTACTTAAAGAAGGTCCTTTAGTAATTTCTTTTTGGTTTATTAAAATCCACGCTCAAGCAATTTATCAAACACTATACATCGTATGTCGATTAGTACTAATGATTATGATCACTTCCCTTTTAACTGTAAGCACTAATCCCTTAGATCTAACAATCGCCTTAGAAAGAATCTTAAAACCACTAAGAATCTTTAAGGTTCCTTATCATGAAATTGCGATGATGATATCTTTAGCTTTAAGATTCATTCCAACCATTATTGAGGAAACTAATAGAATTATCAATGCTCAAAAGTCTAGGGGAGTAGACTTTGAAAAGGGATCTTTAAAAGAGAAGATTGCCGCAATATTATCCTTGGTTGTTCCGTTATTTACCATGGCGATATTACGGGCTAGTGATTTAGCTAACGCCATGGAAGCTAGAGGTTATATGCCTGGTAAACCTAGAAGTAGATATCGCACCTTGAAATATCATTTAAATGATTTACTAGCCTTAATGATAACCTTATTTATGTTAGTGACAGTAATTATCATCGCTTTTATTATATGAAATATTTAATTAAATTAAGCTATGACGGCTATGATTACGCTGGTTTTCAAGCGCAAAAAGAAAAAAGAACAATTCAGGGTGAATTCCTAAAAGCCTTTAATAAAATCTATCCCAATAAATCAATTATTTATGCTTCTAGAACTGATGCGAAGGTTCATGCCTATGGTCAAATAATTCAATTTGATATCGATGATAAGGTAAGTGATAATTTCTTAAGATCTTTAAATAGTTTATTACCTGAAAATATTAGAGCCACTAAATTAATAGCGGTAAGTGATCAGTTTCATTGTCAAAAGGATGTTGTATATAAACATTATCAATATCGTATTTCCTTTGATAATAATGATGTCTTTAATAAGCGTTATAGTACTTATTCTTATTATGCTTTAGATAAGGAATTATTTAAAAAAGCCCTTAATAAATATTTGGGTAAGCATGATTTTACTTCCTTTAATACAACTCCACTAAGTATTAAAAGTAATCAGGTTAAAGAGATTTTTAGAATTGATTTTAAAGAAGTAGATAATTTATGGATCATTGATTTTTATGGTGATGGATTTTTGCGTTATATGATTAGAATTCTAATTGGTATTGCCATGCTTATTGCTAGAAATAAAATGGATTTAAAGATGATTGATAAGATGTTTGAGGAAAAACATAAAAATCATTATAAATATGTAGCTCCAGCCTGTGGATTATTTCTAATGGAGGTATTTTATGACAAACTTAGAGAAGATGCTTAAAGGAGAATTTTAT
>JAEWGY010000029.1 GCA_023388035.1 Bacillota bacterium
CTATTAATACTTCTTTGGGGGAGATTTTAGGACAAATTGAAACTGCCCAAGACCTAGTTCAAGCAAGAAAATTTCGTAAAGCAAATGAATTGATTAAAGATATTAATGCTGAAATTGATAATTGTGAAGGTGAAGCTAAAGAATTATTGGGTGTTTTAGATACAATTTTAGATAATGAGAAAAGAATTCGTGAAGAGGCTTCTAGACTTAAGGAAGATCTTTTAAATATACGTAAAAATATTTACAATAATCCTAAAGAATTAGCTTATGCACAGGAAAATTTTGAATTAAGAATTGATGATCTAAGTGAAAATTTCAGTAATTTTGAAAATGCAATGTATGCTCAGGATTATGTTTTAGCTAACAATATATTAGGTAAAATTACTGAAGATATTAAAGAGCTTAAGTTAATTATGAATGATACTCCTTCACTTATAAGTGAGGTTGAAGAGCGTTTGATAGTTAATTATGAAAGAATTAAAGAGAAAGTTAAGGAAATAAATAGTGAAACTATTTATACTAAGCACTTGCAATTAGAAAATAAAATTAATGAGTTTAAAAATGATATTAAGGAAATTGCTTATCAAATTAAAGTTGGTAATATTTTTGATTTAAAAGATCGAATAAATAATTTAGAAGAAAAGGAATTAATACTATTAAATAATATTAAAAAAGAAGAAGATGCTTATGAGGAGATTGTAAGGAGCTTGGAAAAGATTGATACAAGCCTTTATGAATTAGAAAAGAATTTTAATTATATTGATTCTATTTTCGTTAAAGAAATGGAGAAGTTTGATTTAAAAAAACATCAAGAAGCATTAAAAGAAGCTTACTTAAATATAAAGGAAATCAAGAAACAATTAATCGATATTGATAATTCAATTAAAAATAAAAAAGAGGCAAGCTCTTTAACATTGCAAAGGATTAGTAAAATCGAAGCCGATTTAAATAAGTATATTGAATTTGTTAAGCAGGTTAAAAATGAAATCGATAATGCTAAAGATGATGAAGAGCGAGCTAATCGAGAACTAGTTAAATTACAGATTTTAGTTGCTGAAGTGCGAGCTAAAATTAAAGAGACTAATTTACCATCAATATCAAAGGATTATGATATTGATATTAAGAATGCTTATGTAGCGATTGAAGAATTAAAAAGTGAACTTAGAAAAGTACCTTTAGTAAGTGAGGGCATTAAAGAAAAACTGAATAAAGGAATTGATCTAATTTATGTTCTTTACAATAATGTTTCAAACATCACCAGCATGGCTAAAATGGTTGAAAGCACTATTGTATTCGCGAATAAATATCGTTCTTCTTATCCAGAAATTGAAACTAATTTAGCTAGAGCAGAACTTTTATATTTGAATGGTGAATATACGAAGGCAGCAGATATCGCAATTAAAGCAATCAATAATCTTTTTGAGGATTCTAAGGATAGTGCAGCTATTCTAATGAAAGCAACTAATGTCAAATAGTTACTATTTTGATTATGCCTCTACTACTATTTGTGATGAGGAGATTTTAAAAAAATATCACGATTTAAGTTTAATACATTATTATAATGATGAAGCTTTATATCTTCAGGCTAGAAATATAAATAAGGCAGTAAGCGAAGCTAGTAATCGTATTTTATCCTTATTTAAAATTAAGAATTATAAAATAATTTACACAAGCGGTGCTAGCGAGGCTAATAATTTAGCTCTAAAGGGTTTAGCCTTAGCCTTTCCTAAGCGTAAGCATATTATCATTTCAGCTTATGAGCACTCATCGATAATTGAAAGTGTTAAATGGCTTGAAAAGTTTTTTAACTGTGAAATAACTTATCTAAATCCTGATATAAATGGCAAAATAGAAGTTAGTGAATTAGCGAAATACTTAAGAAAAGATACCCTTTTAGTGTCGATTATGGCTGTAAATAATGTACTTGGTAGCATTAATGATCTTAGTGCTTTAAGTGATTATGTTAAAAATAATTCACATGCTTACTTTCATAGTGATGTATGTCAAGGAATCGCTAAGACTGATATTGATTATGGAAAGCTAGATCTATTTAGTTTTTCGGCTCATAAATTAAATGGTCTTAAAGGATCAGGAGCGTTGATTTTTAAAGATAATATACGTTTAGAAGCGCTTTTATCAGGTGGTACGCAGCAATTTGCACTTAGGGCTGGTACTAATGATGCAATTAAAAATATCTTATTAGCAGATACTCTTTTTAAAGCTTTTAAAAATCAAGTAGATGATCATCTTTATTTAAAAAAACTACTACTTTATTTTAAAGAAAAGCTTAATCATAATTATGAATTTATTTTAGAAGAACATCTTGTGAGTATCATAGCACTTAAAACAAAATTAAAATCAGAAGTAATGATAAATGCCCTAGCTAATTTTGGAATAATGATCAGTGCTAAATCAACCTGTTCGCAAAAAATTAAAAAACAGCATAATAGTTTTGAAAAGATACTCAATTATGATTCTGATTATATGATTAGAATTTCTTTTTCAGTAAATACAAAAATTATTGAAATAGATTATTTATTAGATAAATTAGACTTAATAGCAAAGGAATATACATGTTGAAATGGACTCATATTTTAATTCGCTTTGGGGAGTTAAATACCAAGGGGAAGAATAAAAAACAATTTATTAATTTATTATTACATAATATTAAAGATAAACTTAAAAACTATGATAAACTTAAGTATATTAAGGAGCATGATCGTTTATTTATTGAAATTAATGATCATGATATTAATGAACTAAAGGAAAGATTATTAGAAGTATTTGGTCTTTCTTCTTTTTCCTTTGCGAAATTATACGATTTAGATCTAGATTTAATCAATAATGAAATATTAGATTTATTCAAGGAAAATGAAACATTTAAGATCATCACTAAAAGACAGGATAAAAACTTTAAACTAAATTCAGACGCAGTTAATCGTTATGTTGCTTCATATATTCTTAAACATTCTAAACATAAGGTTGATGTTAAAAATCCTGATTTAAAGATTTATCTTGAAATAAGACAGCATAATATCTTCTTATTAACTGATAAAATAAAGGGTTTAAATGGCTTACCGGTAGGTATAAGTGGTAAGGCTTTAATGATGATTTCAGGAGGTATTGATTCACCGGTAGCTGCTTATTTACTGATGAAAAGAGGTCTTGAATTAAATATGATTCACTTTGAATCAAGTCCCTATACTTCACTTGAAGCAATAAATAAAGTTAAAGACTTAATCAGGGTATTAAGTAAGTATCAAATTAAAATTAATCTTCATTTAATCCCCTTTACTAAAATGCAGCTTTTAATTAATAAACACTGTGATGAATCATATAATATTACGATTATTCGTAGAATGATGTTTAGAATCGCAGATAAATTAGCCAAAAATTTAAATATTCTAGCTCTAGCAAGTGGTGAATCAATCGGTCAGGTAGCAAGTCAAACCTTAGAGTCTGCATATGTGATAAATAAGGTAAGTGACTTAATTGTTTATCGTCCTCTAGCAACTTATGATAAGGAAGAAATAGTCGATTTAAGTAAAAAGATTAATACTTTTGAAATTAGTATTAAACCCTTTGAAGATTGTTGTACCATTTTTAATCCTAAAAATCCGGTTACTAAACCTAAGCTCAAAAGATGCTTAGAACTTGAAGAAAGATTTGATTATCAAATGATTATCGATGAATGTTTAACTAGAATGTCTACCATCACCATTACAAGTGAAGAAAATAAAATCCAGTTATAAAACTGGATTTTTTAAATATATTTTTCTTCTTCAACTAAACGAACTTCCACAATACCAGGAATTTCATCAAGTAGCAAGGCTTCAAGACCGTCTTTTAAGGTAATGTCAATAGCGCCACAACCAACACAGGCACCAAGCATACGAACATATACGATACCATCTTCGACTGAAACTAGTTCAATATCACCGCCATCTCTTTGGATGTAGGGTCTAATTTTTTCAATAACTTCAATTACTGCTTCTTCCATAAATGCTCCTTATAGTAAAAATAATAAAATATAAGCTTCAAATAAAGTAAGAGCAAAACCAAAGATGATACCTAACCAAATTTCCTTCCAAGTGTGTCCTAAGACCTCTTTAATTTTGCGTTCATAGATTTCTGCACCCTCATCAATTAAATTTTTCTCTTTTAAATCACTGATTAATTTTTTGGTAATTTGAATATTAAGACCAGCATGAAAGCGAACATTGGCTGCATCATAGATAACAATACAAGCAATGGCAGTGATTACCGCAAATAAAGAGGAAGAGAAAAATTCTCTAAGACCAACTGCTAAGGCTAGGGCAGCGACACCGGCAGAGTGAGAACTAGGATAACCACCGGATGAAAAAACTAAAGACATATCAATTTTTTTTAACCTAGGATAATTAAAAAAGGGTTTTGCTACCTGAGCTAAAATAACTGCTGAAAAATAACTTATTAAGGGGAAAAAATTATAGATATAATTTATTATTTGCTTAGACATATATAAATTATATCATAAGCAGGGCAAAATTTATTTTTTAATAATGCGATTAATCGCAAGTGCTAGAGGTGGAATAACAAATCCAGCTAAAGCAATTTCAGCAAGACCATTTGGAACGATGATTAAAGTTAAGAAGGCAATTAAACCAGTGGTTCCAAAAATTGCACTAATTGCTTCATTAAAAAATAAGTATGCAAATAATACGAAGAGTAAGCTATGAATAGCACTAGTAACTAATGAAGTCACTACTAATACTGGATATGATTTAGCTTTTGCAACAATGATATCAGCAACGAAACCGAAAATCATTCTAGGTGCAAAACATACTACAAGTGACAAGTATGAATTAGGCATATTTGCTAAAGAATGGAAGGGTGTGAATAGGAAGGCGATCGGTGATGGTGGCATGAAAGTCCAAACTAAGAAACTTAATAAACCAAAAACGAAACCCATAATTAAACCACCATTTTTAGGTAATGTAAAAGCTGCGATTAATACCGGTAAATGAGCTATTGTTGCAACAACTGGTCCAATCGGTACTGATCCTAATGGGGTGGTCGCAATAATAATTTCAATTGCGACATATAATGCTAAAAGCACGAAATGTTTTGTTTTAAAATTTGACATAATATACTCCTTTATTTTCTATCGAAAAGTATAACATATTTTTAACTTAACTTGTCAACAAATAAAATAGTAAAATAATAAAAAATTATTTTCATTTAAATTTTCATAAATATTTCATTTTGTTATTGAAAATTTCAATCGTTTAGTCTATAATTGATACAAAGGAGTTTTTATGAAACGTTGTCTTAATAAAATAATTAGTTTTTTACTTTGTTTATTATTGCTTCTACCAGCACCCAAAATTACCATAAGTGCTGATAATCGAATTGAAAATAAGCAAAATAAAGAACGCGTAATGATTGAGTTAGGCGATCATTCTAAGGAAGAAGTTATAGCCTTTATTAGAAACAATGAAAAGAATGCTAGTATTAAACATGAATTTGATGAACTATTTAATGGTTTTTCAATTGATCTTAGTGCTAGTACTATTTTAAAATTAAAGCTTTCGGGATTAGTTAAAAAGGTTCATAAAACTAATCTTTATTATCCTTTAATGACCACTTCGGCAGCTATTACTTTTTCAGATAAAGCCTTAAATCAATTTAATGATGGAAGTGGCTTAGTTATCTCAATTATTGACTCTGGTATTGATACCAGTCATCAGGATTTAAGCTTTTTACCTAAGCCTGAATTAGCTAAGATTAAGAAGATAAAACAATCATCACAAACTACGTATAGTATTAAAATACCTTATGGTAAGAATTTTGTTGATGGTAATGATATTGTTAAGGATAGTACCTCTTCAATGCATGGTATCCATGTTGCAGGTATTGCAGGAGCTTATAAACAAAATAAAGAAGGCATTAATGGTATTGCTCCAGGATCACAGTTACTAGCGATGAAGGTCTTCTCTAATGATCCTAATAAAAAAGGAGCACAGGATGATGATATTATTGCAGCGATAGAAGATTCAATTGAAAAGGGAGCTGATATCATTAATATGTCTTTAGGATCAGATGCTGGTTTTAATAATCCTAATGATCCAATGATTAGAGCTATTAATAAAGCGAAGGAAAAAGGTGTTTTAGTTGTAGTTGCTGCAGGTAATTCACAGGTTTCAACAACCAATAGTTCTAGTAGTGATGATATTTTAAATCACCTAGGATTAAAGGATATCGCCTTAGTTTCAAGTCCTTCTGTAGCAGATGGAGCACTGTCGGTGGCTTCTTATGAAAATACCCACATTCTTGCGAGTCTTGGATATTTAAGAACTAAGTTAGATGCTAGTGATCATAGTGAAGATCAGGATTTCCCTTATACTAAAATATTCCAAGAGCCTAAGCTTAAAGGAATGAATGATTTAGTTTTTGTAAATTTCGCAAAAGAAGAAGATTTTATCGATAAGGATGTTAAGGATAAAGTAGCTTTAATTTTCCGTGGTGAAATAACCTTTAGAGAAAAAATAGACCGCGCTTTATCAAAGGGAGCTAAGGCAATTATCATGGCTAATAATCAAGAAGCTAGCTTTGGTATGGCAGGACTTGAAGGTTTAGAAGATAAGTTTATTGTCACTGTAACAAAATCAATCGGAGATAAGCTTAATATTCCTAATGCTAAGGTTGAATTCAAGGATGAATTATATGCAATTGAAAGCACTAGTGCTAATAAAATGTCAGCCTTTAGTTCATGGGGTTCTACCGTAAATCTAGATTTTAAACCTGAGATAAGTGCTGTAGGTGGTAATGTTTATTCAAGTCAAAATGATAATAAGTATGCAACTAGCTCAGGGACTTCAATGGCAGCGCCACACTTAGCAGGTGCTAGTGCTATTATCATTAATGAGGTAAAAGATAAATATTCATTAAGTGGTGAAGAATTAGTTGATTTTGTTAGAAATACAATGCTTAATACTGCTAAAGTTATTAGTAATCCAGATAATGATAATTTACCTTACTCACTTAGAAGACAGGGTGCTGGTTTACTTGATACCTTATCAGCAATTAAAAATCCAACAACAATAACTGTTAATAATAAAGCAGTTGGTGAATTAAGAGAGTTTAAAGATAGCAAGCAATTAAGTCTGACATTTACTAATTATTCAAATGATAGTGTTAGTTATAATTTTAATAGGGATAAATCATTTTTAATCAGTCAAATGATAACTGAAGAAAATAAAGTGAAAGAAATTAAAGTTAATGGTGATATTAGCTTAAGCACTGAAACGATTGATTTAGGACCTAAGGAGAGTAAGACGGTTACCTTTAGTCTTAAATTAAATGAAGTTTTAGAGAATTTCCTAGAAGGTTCATTAGTATTTGAGGCTAAGGATGATAAACCTAATTTACACTTTGCTTTTATGGGTTATAGTGGTGATTATAGCGCAGAGGATGCAATTGATGATTTAAATCCAAATACTAGTAAATTAAAATTACCACCAGCTTTAGCTATTTCAAGACCTTTCCTTTTCGCTCCGCCTAGCGTTGTAAGTCCTGGCTATGATAGTGAAAAAGAGGTGTTTAATGCTGATGAAATTGCTTTCTCACCTAATGGTGATAATAGTGTTGATGCTTTAATACCACAGCTTGGTTTGTTAAGAAATGTTACTAGCATTAGCGCAACTATTCTTGATGAAAATAAAGAAAAAGAATTAATTAAGCTAGGTGAAAGTAATCATCATAGACGTTTATCTTATGAAAAATATAGTAGTTTAGAAAATAAAAAAGTTGTTTATCCAATTTATGATTTCTTATGGGATGGTAAATTATACAATCCTTTAAATGGTGAAATGGAAGTTGCTAAGGAAGGTAAGTATTACTATCGCTTTGATTATCGACTTAGTGATAACGCTAAGGTGCAAGCAAAATATTTACCTATAATTCTCGATGTAACAAAGCCAAATGTAGAGCTTATTAAACAAAATGATAGTGATTATGAAATAGTGGATGGAAATCGTTTAGTGCGATTTAGAATTAGCGATAATTCTAAAATACTAAATGTAAGTGCTACTATGAATAATGAAGAGATCAAGGTTACAAAAAGTGATCAAGAGGATGTATATACAATAAGTGCACCATTTACTGCAAATAATAAAGATAGCATTAATATATTAGTAAGTGATATTGCTTATAATATAAATACTTTTGATTTTAATATTAGTGGAATTGATTCTGATATTAAAATGGATCGTTTTGTAACTAAAAAACTAACTGCTTCCTTTAATTCTGATTTATATCCTAAAGGCAAAACAAGTCAAAAGGCGAGTAAATTAGTAGTAACTATGGAGCATCTTAAGGATGATAATATAGTCGTTAATAAAGAGTATAAAGTAAGTAATGGCTTAATTAGAGGAGCTTTTAATGGTATCGTCTTACCAAAACAAGGTATCTATCAAACATATTTTACTGAAAAGGATGCTAATGATAACGCAATAAAGACTATTGATTTTGGTAAAGTACGCTATGACTATGAAGCACCTAAGATCAGCTTTGCTGAGGGCATTCAGTTTGATGGTGTAGAAAAACCTTTATCTGAAATTTTAGATCTAGGATTAGATGAATATAATTTAGGATCATCTAAGGCTTATGAAGTCATTGTTACTAAGAATCCTAATGGTAGTGCTACCTTAAAAGGAGTAGTTAGCGATGAGGCTAGTGAACCTAAAGACATTTTATTTACTAGAGGTCAGCAAATAGCTAAAATCAATATTGATGATGAAGGGAACTTTGATTATACTTATGAACCTGGAACGAATGTCGATTTCTTTAATTTAAAAGATCCTGATCTAGCAAATACAGACATTAGCTTTGATTTAGATGCCTTAGATCTAGCAACCTATCTAGAAAAGGCGATTATACGTGGTAAACGTAGCATCATTGTCGTTAAATATTTAGAAAATGATAATCCAATTGAAGATAAGGAAGAAGAAGCAGATAAACCAAATTATCGTGTAAATATTGATGATTTAGAAAGCGTTACTAAATTAGGTAAAGCAGCTCTTGATGGAAAATACGCTAATTTAGTAGAAGAGGATGGTGCTTATTTCTATAAATTAACTGGTAATACTAATTCCTTAAATGCTAGAGTTTATATTAATGGTGAAAATTTAGTTGACGATAATATTTATCATAGTGAACAGGGAACTAATTTCAATAAGAAAATACCAGTAAATGAAGGTAAAAATTTAATTAATTATCGAGTTGAAGATGAAGATGGTGAATTAATTATTGACACTGCAATTAAACTTTATATTGATTTAAGTGATCCAGTATTTGAATTAGATGAAACCGATCTAACGATTGCGGAAAATGCTAATCCTGATTATAGTGCTACTTATCAAACCGAGAAAGATAGTATCCGTTTAAGATATAAGGTAAGTGATAATGGTGCAGGTTATACCCTTGCAATAAATGGTTCTAATATTATTAGTATTGATGAGCTTAATGATTGGTCAAATAATGAAAGAAGTGGCTTTATTGATTTACCATTAGAAAGCTATGAAAGCAAGGAAGGCACTAAGTATCGTGGAGTTATTACTGTGAGTTTAGTTGATTCATTCTCTAATGAAGTTCGTAAGAAATATTTAATTAATGAGGGTGAAGATAAAAAGCCTAGAGAAATTGAATTTGAATCGGTTAATTATGAAAGTACTACCTTAGGTAAAACTTTAGATCTAATTATTGATACTAATATCTATGATGATGAATTTGTTAATGTCATTGTGGATGGTAAGATTCTTAATGCAGAACATTATAGCTTTAAAGATTCAATTCTAACCTTAAGTAAGGATTATTTAGAGAATTTAAGAAGTGGTATCCATAATATTGCAATCTCATCGATGGTTGGTACTAAAGCGATTGATATAACTTTAATTAAAGAAATACTTAGTGAAGATAGCGTAGCACATGATAAGTATAGCGGTCTTGATGCGCTACTTACTTTAAATCTTGATGATGATGAATTTAAAGAAATCTTAATTGATGATGCACCAGTTGATTTAGAGAAGTATCGTTATGAAAATAATACTCTAAGACTAAACACTAGCTTATTAGATTCTTTAGGAAGAGGATCACATACTTTAAGAATTGTTTCTACAACAAGCACGAAGGATGTTAGAGTTGATATTCATAATGATGAAATTAGCTTTGATTTAGCAAATAAGCAAGATGAAGGTAAATTACTAATCATCAGCTCATCAAGAATGATAAACCCACTAGAGTTTATTCATATCAGTATTGACGATGAAATTTTAGAAAAAAATAAAGATTATCTACTGGTTGATAATAAATTCTATATAAATCATGCAATTTATAATCGTTTAAGTGATAAATATGGTGAACATATGTTAGAAATTAAATTAGCAGATGATACTATTAGACATGAATTTAAATATATAATAGCTACAACAAATAATAATCCTAATGCAACTAGAGAAGAGCTTATTAATGAGGCTAAAGAAATATTTGGCATTAGTAGAGATAATAGTATTGATATGCCAAAACCAGTTACTAGTCCTTTAAGTACCGATGATAAAGCAGCTAATAGTACTACTGAGACAAATAGCACTAGTGACACTAGTAATACAAGTACTAATTTAAATGAAGATCCTAAAACAAATTCTGAAAAAGAAAGTGATAAGGAAGTCGATAAGGAAAATGTAAGTGATAATCAAAGTAAAGTTAAAAAAAATAATAACTTAGGTTTAATTTTAATTTTATTGTTCGGTTTAGGAAATATGTTTATCGCATTAATCACCATACTAATTGTTAAACGCAAAAATAAAAATAAAGAATAAGATCCTTTAAGGATCTTATTCTATTGACAGAATTAGAACTTAAAGATATAATTATTTAGTCAATATACCATAGACAGTAACGAGCTAAGCTTTAATAAGGTTACCGAGGTAGTGCACTTTTAATATTATGTACTAATACTCTGTCTTTGGTAGGCAGAGTTTTGTTTTTGGATATTGATCTAAGAAGAAAGGAGTTAGTATGAATCAATCGATACTAAATGAAAAAGTAGCTTTAGTAAAGCATATTGCTGATACTCTAAGTGAAGCTACATCTACTGTAATTGTAGAATATCGTGGTCTTAGTGTCGCAGAGATGAACGAATTAAGAAGAGCTCTTAGAAAAGAAAATGTTGAAATCAAAATTTTCAAGAACTCAATGGTAGAACGTGCCGTAGCTAGCCTAGGTCATAATGAATTATTAGAAGATTTAGTAGGACCTAATGCTATCGTTTATGCGAATGATTCTAGTGCACCTGCTAGAATTTTATCTAAGTTTGCTAAAAAACATGATAAATTAGTATTAAAAAGTGGTCTTGTAGAAGGTAAATTTGCTAGTCGTGAAACCATTCAAACAATAGCTAACCTACCAAATAAAGAAGGTATGTTATCAATGCTATTATCTTGTCTACAATCACCGATCAGATCATTTGCCTGCGTTACTAAAGCAGTTAGTGATCAAAAATCAGAAAAAGAAAATAATTAATTATTAGGAGGAATTAAAAATGGCTAAATTAACACATGAAGAAATTTTAACTTATTTAGAATCTGCGACAATTTTAGAATTAAATGATCTTGTAAAGGCAATTGAAGAAAAATTTGGTGTTACTGCTGCTGCTCCAGTTGCGGTTGCTGCACCTAGTGAAGAAGCTGCATCAAATGAACCTACTTCTGTAACTGTTGTTTTAACTTCTGCTGGAGCTTCTAAAGTTGGTGTAATTAAGATCGTTAAAGAATTAACTGGTCTTTCACTTGTTGAAGCTAAGGGATTAGTTGACAAATGTCCAAGTCCGCTTAAAGAAAATGTTAATGTTGAAGAAGCTGAAGCTATTAAGAAACAATTAATGGAAGCAGGAGCTACTGTAGAATTTAAATAATTAAAAAAATCTAATGAATCATTATTTTAATGACACTAGTCAGCTAAAAAAAGAAATTAGATTTTATAACTTTAAATATCATAATTTAGATTTCAACTTCAAATCAAATCGAGGGGTCTTTTCAAAAGATCACCTCGATTATGGAAGTTATTTATTAATTGAAGAAAGTCTTAAATATGGTCTAGAAGGCAATGTTTTAGACTATGGATCGGGAATAGGTGTTATTGCTTGTATAATTAAAAAGATGAAGCCTGAATTAAACTTATATGCAGTTGAAATAAATCCTAATGCATATCATTTAGGTCTTGAAAATTTTATTAGTAATAATACCATTGTTAATTCTTATCTTAATGATGATATTTTAAAATTAGAAGAAATTTTCAATTATATAATCCTTAATCCACCAATTCGAATGGGTAAGGAAAAAATCTTTGAAATGTATACTAAAGCTTATGAAAAATTGACGCCAAATGGCTCATTAATAATAGTCATTCGTAAAAATCATGGAGCTAAGAGTACTTATAAAAAATTATTTGAATTATATCGAAAAGTAGAAATACTTAATAGTCGCAAAGGACATGTGGTAATGCTAGCGACTAAATAACTTCACATTAAAGGCGGCAATGGACAGATGAAAAAGAAAAAATATAATGAGATCATAACACTTAATAATGCCTATCGTCGTGATTATTCAAAGGTATCAGGTTCTTTAGAACTTCCTAACTTAATTGAAGTTCAAACAGATTCTTTTAAATGGTTTATTGAAGAAGGCATTAAGGAAGTTTTTGAAGAGATCTTTCCTATCAAAAGTAATAAAGAAGATTATGAGCTTAAGTTTATTGATTTTGAATTTGCTAATCCTCAATATAGTGTTAATCAATGTTTAGTAAGAGAACGTAGCTATTCTGCTAGATTACATCTTAATATGGTTTTACATATTATTTCAAGAGATACTGGTGAAATTATTGAAAAAGCAGAGCGTGTATTCCTTGGTGATATGCCGATAATGACACCTAATGGTAGTTTTGTAATCAATGGAGCAGAGCGTGTAGTTGTCTCACAGATTTTAAGAAGCCCTGGGGCTTATTTTAGCGTTAAAAACGATAAAACAACCAATAAGGATAGCATTGAATCACAAATCATTCCTTCACGTGGTACTTGGCTTGAGTTAACCACTAAGGAAAGTAGTAAAAAGAATGATAACGTTCCGGTTATCTATACAGCAATCGATCGAAAACCTGATATTTTTGCTAGTATTTTACTTAAGGCAATCGGTTTCTCTTTTGATCATGAAAATACTGATGATCCAAAAGATACTTCAAGAATGAAACGTTTTCTTAACTTTATTGGTAAAGAATATAACGAAGATTATGATACTAATGAAGATTCTTATATTTCAATTTATAAATTATTAACAGCAGCTTATTTTGGTAACTATGATGAATTATTAAATTCATTCTCTTATGATAAAATTGATAGTACTAGAAAAGCGGTTTTAGCTATTCAATCAAACCAAAAGAAGGATGATGTTATTACTATCGATGGAGCATATAATTTAATTAATGCTAAGTTTTTTGATTATAAAAAATATGATCTTGCAAAGGCGGGACGTTTTAAATTAAATCGTAAACTAAGCATTATTGATCGCTTAGAAAATAATATTCTAAGAGAAGATTTATATGACTTTAATAATAAAATTTTAATTAAAAAAGATACGCTTATAAGCAAAAAGGAAAGAGAGATATTAAAAGAGCAACTATCTAAAGGTGCTAATATTGAAGCTTTCCCAATGAATAATATCTTCTCTGATCCAAGTAAGGTAATCGTAGATACAAAGGATCAGATGGCTTTAGTCAATAGAGTTCTTGCTTGTGATATTGAGTTAGATGATGTTGACTATTTAAAGGGTCAAGTAATTAATAAGGAAGATGTAGCCAAGATTGCGAAAAATTTAAAACAGGTAAGTGTATATGGTGGTATTGTTGCTAAGGAAATAGTCCTTACTACTGAAAATATTAACCTTGTTTTAGATTATGGTCAAAGATTATTCAGTTTAAGTAGAATCGTTGATGTAGAAAGCAATGATGATATTTTAGATGAAAATGAAGAATTATTAATTCCTACCTATGCTAAAAAAGATCACTTCTTATTAAGTAATGATCATGAGAAATTATTACATAAATTAGTAAAAGAAGGTAGAAAAATTAAAGTTTATTTAGTAGGTAGTGCGCAACAGGTTGTTAGAATGAGTGCTAATAAATCAGATCATATTATCAGCATCATTGGAAATGACCCTCTGCTTAATAAAACAGCTATTACTATTTCTGATATCTATGCTTATTTCAATTATCATTGCAGTCTAAGTGATAATGTTGGAAATAGTGATGATATTGATGAATTATCTAATCGCCGCGTTAGAACTGTAGGTGAATTATTACAAAATCAATTCCGTATTGGTTTAACTAGACTTGAAAAAGGTATTAAGGATAAGATGTCAACGATTGAAGCTGATAAAGCTAGTCCTAAGACCTTAATCAATGTTAAACCATTAACTTCAGCGATTAGTGAATTCTTTAATAGTAGTCAGTTATCGCAATTTATGGATCAACAAAATCCACTTGCAGAGCTTACAAATAAAAGACGTATCTCAGCTCTAGGTCCTGGTGGTTTAACACGTGAAAGAGCTGGTTTTGAAGTGCGTGATATTCATAATTCGCACTATGGTCGTATTTGTCCGATTGAAACACCAGAAGGTCAAAATATCGGTCTAATCACTAATCTTACAACTTATGGAAAAATAAATCGATATGGTTTTATTGAAACACCTTATCGTAAAGTAGATAAAGATTTTAAAGTTAGCGATGAAGTGATTTATCTAAGCGCTGATGAAGAAGCAGATTATATTATTGCTCAAGCTAACGAAGTAATCAATGGTAAGATTGTTAATGATATTGTAGTTGCTAGAAAGGCAGGAGAAACGGTTTCGGTTAGTAAAGAAGAAGTTGATTTAGTTGACGTATCACCTAAACAAATCGTTTCAGTAGCAGCAGCATGTATCCCTTTCCTTGAAAATGATGATGCTTCTCGTACCTTAATGGGAGCAAACATGCAAAGACAGGCTGTTCCTTTATTAAGACCTAATTCACCATATGTAGGAACTGGTATTGAAGCTAAAATAGCAAGTGATTCAGGGGCTGGTATCATCGCTAATGAAGATGGCATCGCAACTTATGTTGATGGTCGTAAAATTATCGTTAGTGATAAAGAAGGTAAGGAGCATGTATACGAATTAGAGAAATTCCGTAGATCAAACGCTGGAACTTGTATTAATCAAAGACCAATAGTTAAAAGTGGTCAAAGCATTACTAAAGGGATGATGTTAGCGGATGGACCTTCAATGCAACAGGGTGAATTAGCACTAGGACAAAATGTAACTATCGCTTTCATGACTTGGCATGGTTATAATTATGAAGATGCTATCATCATTTCAGAAAGAATGGTTAAAGATGATGTTTATACTTCAATTCATATTGATGAATATAGTGTTGAATTCCGTGATACAAAACAAGGACCTGAAGAAATGCTTAGAGATGTTCCTAATGCATCTGACAGCATTAAGCGACATTTAGATTCAAGAGGTATTGCAGCGATTGGATCAGAGGTTAAAGAAGGAGATATTCTAGTTGGTAGAGTTACTCCTAAGGGTGTTGTTGAAAATAATCAGATTGATCGTTTAATGGCTGCTATATTCCAAACTAAGGGTAGTGATGTTAAGGATAATTCACTACGTGTGCCTCATGGTGGTTCAGGTATCGTTCAGGATGTTAGAATCTTCCGTAGCAATGAAGGATATGATTTACCTCCAGGCGTTAATACCGTGGTTAAGGTCTTTATCGCTCAGAAAAGAAAGATTTCTGAAGGTGATAAGATGGCTGGTCGACATGGTAATAAAGGGGTTATCTCAAAGATTCTACCAGTAGAAGATATGCCATTTATGGAAGATGGTACGCCAATTGATATTATGCTTAATCCATTCGGTGTTCCTTCTCGTATGAACATAGGTCAGGTACTTGAAATTCATTTAGGAATGGCTGCTAAGAAATTAGGAATTAAATTTGCAACACCAGTCTTTGATGGTGTTAATAATGAAGAATTAAAAGAAATTATGGAAGAAGCTAAAGTTAGTCCAGATGGTAAGGTTAAACTTATTGACGGCCGTACTGGTGAAACCTATGATGAAAGAATATCGGTAGGTGTAATGTATATGATTAAATTAGCTCACATGGTTGATGATAAATTACATGCAAGATCAACAGGTCCATATTCATTAGTAACTCAACAACCTTTGGGTGGTAAGGCTCAAAATGGTGGACAAAGATTTGGTGAAATGGAAGTTTGGGCACTAGAAGCTTATGGTGCATCAAATATCCTAGAAGAAATGCTTACAATTAAATCAGATGATAGAGATGGACGTAATAATACCTTAAAAGCAATTAAGACTGGTGATGATATACCAGTTCCTGGTTTACCAGCATCATTTAAGGTGTTAAGAAAAGAAGTTCAGGCTTTAGCTATTGATTTAAAAATGATCGATGAAGATGAAAATGAAATTGAAATCGATAAATTTGCGAAAAAACAAAATACATCAAATTCTTATGTAAATAATGAAGAAGATGATGATAGCTATGATATTACAGATTATTATGATACTTTATTAGTTGATAGTAAGGAGGGTGAATAGATGGATAAGAAATCAAAAAAAATTAAAGCTGTTCAAATCGGTCTAGCATCCCCTGAGCGTATTCTTGAATGGTCTTTTGGTGAAGTTTTATCACCTGAAACACTTAATTATCGTTCACAAAAACCAGTTCCTGGAGGACTCTTTTGTGAAAGAATTTTCGGACCAGAAAAAGATGGTCAATGTTATTGTGAAAAGTATAAAAAATCTAATCTAAAAGGGATAAAATGTGATAATTGCGGCGTTGAATTAATCTCTAAGGATTCACGTCGTGAAAGAATGGGTCATATTGAATTAGCAGCACCAGTTTCTCATATTTGGTATTTAAAAGGACAACCTTCAATTCTTTCTGTTCTATTAGATATACCACTTAAAAATCTTGAAGAAATAATTTATTTTGTTGCGTGGATTGTTACTGATCCAATGAATTCTAATTTACCCTACAAAACAGTTTTAAGTGAACAACAACATCGAGAAGATAGTTCTAACTTCTATACTAATCCTGATTCACGTTATGTAGCAATGACAGGTGCTAAGGCGATTAAAACACTGTTAGAACAAATCGATTGTAAAGCAGAGCGTAGTAAAATTGAAGAAGAACTAGAAAAAGCTAGTGGGGATAAACGTAAAAAATTAATTAAACGTTTAGAAATCGTAAATGCTTTTATTGATTCAAATAATAAGCCTGAATGGTTAATTCTTACAAGATTACCAGTTTTACCTCCACAACTACGCCCGATGTTACCTTTAGATGGTGGACGTTTTGCTACTAGTGATTTAAATGATCTATATCGTCGTATTATCACTCGTAATAATCGTTTAAAGGATTTGATTGATAAAGATTCACCTGATTTAATTATCAGAAATGAGATGCGTATGCTTCAGGAAGCAGTGGATACTTTAATTGATAATGGTAGACGTTCTAATCCAATTAAAGCAAGCTCATCAAGTAGACCATTAAAATCTTTATCTCATGCCTTAAAGGGTAAAGGTGGACGCTTTAGACAAAATTTATTAGGTAAACGTGTCGATTACTCAGCACGTTCAGTTATTACTGTAGGACCTGAATTAAAACTTTATGAATGTGGTATTCCTAAAGAGATGGCTAAGATATTATATCGTCATTTCTTAATTCGTGAATTACACATTAGAGGTTATGCGAATAGTTTAAAAGCATGTGAGTTATTACTAGAGAAAGATAATCCTGAATTCTATTCAATTCTACAAGAAATAATGGATGATCATCCAGTATTATTAAACCGTGCTCCTACACTACACCGTCTTGGTATTCAGGCTTTTATTCCTAAGCTTGTTAATGGTAAAGCAATTAGACTTCACCCTCTAACATGTACTGCCTTTAATGCAGACTTTGATGGTGACCAGATGGCTGTTCATTTACCTTTAAGCGAAAAAGCAAGAGCTGAAGCCATGGTTTTAATGCTTGGTTCTCATAATATTTTAGGTCCTAAAGATGGTAAACCAATCGTTACTCCATCTCAGGATATGATTCTTGGTAATTTCTACCTAAATATGGAGGAAACTGCTGAAGAATTCTATGATAAAGCTAAGCAATTAGAAGCGATAGGTGATTATAATGCTGCTAAAATGTGGCGTAGCTTTGGTGATCATGAAGGTCATGTTTATCGTGATTTTGATGAGGCGATGCTCGCTTATAATAATAAGCAAATTCATTTACACACTAGAATAGCAATCAGAGCTAATAGTCTTAATAAAGACTTTACTGAAAAACAAAAAGAAGGATACATCCTAACTACTGTTGGAAAATTAATTTTTAATTCTAAATTCCCAAGTGATTTCCCATATATTAGTTATGTGGATAAGGAAAAGAAAAATCTTGTTACAACGGATGAGAATATCTTTATCCCTAAGGGTGTTAATATTAAAGAGGAAATTAAAAAACGTAAACCTTGTGCTGAATTAACAAAGGATTCATTATCAGATGTCATCGCTGCTGTTTATAATAAGTATGAAAAGAATAGTAGTAGTGAATCTAATTTAGAAACTACTTCTAAAATCCTTGATGAAATTAAGGATTTAGGATTCTATTATTCAACAATAGCGGGAATTACGGTATCATTATCAGATATTAATGTTGCACCGAATAAGCATAAATATGTATCTAAGACTAAGGCTGAAGCTGATAAGATCCAATATTATTTAAAACGTGGTTTAATCACATTACCAGAATGGGAAAAATTATTCTCTGATCTATGGAATAAAACAAAAGATGAGATCGGTGATGAGGTTATGAGTAACTTCCCACGTAAATCACCTATTAATATGATGGCTGTTTCTAAGGCACGTGGTAATAAATCACACTTTACACAGCTAGCAGGGATGCGTGGATTAATGGCAAGACCTACTCAGTCTAAATCGAATAAAGAATATCAACCTAAGATTATTGAGGTTCCTATTTATTCAAGTTTCCGTGAAGGTTTAAATGTTTCAGAATTCTTTATTTCAACCCACGGTGTGCGTAAGGGATTAACTGATACAGCGTTAAAAACTGCAGAATCAGGATATCTAACAAGAAGATTAGTAGATGCTTCACAACAAGTATTTATTAAAGAATATGATTGTGAAACAGATAGGGATTATATTGTAGAAGATATTGTAGATACTAAGAGTAATAGCATTATTGAACCTTTATATAGTAGAATTGTAGGACGTTATGCTAAGGCTGATGTTATTCATCCAAAAGAGAAATATGTTATTGTAAGTGAGGATGAGTATATCAGTGAAGATAAGGCTAAGGAAATCATAGCTGCAGGCATTAAACAAGTAAATATTCGTAATGTCTTCACTTGTATTTCACCTAATGGTATTTGTGCGAAGTGCTATGGTAAAAATATGGCTACTGGTAAACTTGTTGAAGTTGGTGAAGCTGTAGGTATTATGGCAGCTCAATCAATAGGTGAACCAGGTACTCAGTTAACAATGAGAACCTTCCATACTGGAGGGGTAGCTTCAGCTGAAGGTGATATCACTCAAGGTTTACCTCGTATTGAAGAATTATTTGAAGCTAGAAGACCTAAAGGGGCAGCAGTTATCTCTAAAATAGATGGTACAATTACTAGCATTCATAAAGCTGAAAATGCTACAGATACAATTATTACAATCACTAATGAAACTGAAAGTATTGATCATAAGTTGAATTTAAGTCAAGCTTTAAGAGATGGCATTAATGAAGGTGCTAAAGTTAAGGCTGGTGATAAACTTTGTGAAGGTAATATTGATCCTAAAGCTCTATTACAAGTAGCAGGTGTTAGAGCTGCACAAAATTATATTCTTAAAGAAGTTAAACGAGTATATAGTTTACAAGGTATTGATTTATCAGATAAGCATGTTGAAATTATTATTAGCCAGATGTTACGTAAGATTGTGATTACTGATGCTGGTGATACAAATTTAATAATCGGTCAAACAATGTCACTTTCAAGAGTAACTAATATCAATAAAGGAATGCTAATGGAAGGGAAGGCTCCTGCTAAATTCTCAGCTATCATGTTTGGTATTACCAAATCAGCGGCTGAAACTGATTCTTTCCTATCAGCAGCAAGTTTCCAAGAAACTACAAAAGCTCTTACTAATGCAGCAATATTTAATAAGACTGATTATCTTGAAGGTCTTAAAGAAAATGTTATTCTTGGTAAGAAAATTCCTTCAGGAACTGGTTGTGATAACGAAAGAGAAAGTACTAGAGAAATTAATGAACTCGCAAGTACTTATCGTCAAAAACGAATTGAAGAGAATGAAAGCTTAAAAGAAGGTGAAGCAACACCTGATTTTAGACTAAGTGATTTTGATTCTAACGATTAAGATTAACTCCGTCTAGGAGTTTTTCTTTTGATTATGTTATAATTTTTACATGGAAAAGTTTGTGAATAGAGAAAATATTTATAATGGTAAAGTTATAAATGTTGTCAAAGATGAAATCTTAATTAATGACAGTCAAAAGTCATATCGCGAAGTTGTTTTACATAATGGAGGAGCATGTATTGCTTTAAAAAATAAGGAAGGAAAATATTTATTAGTTAAACAATATCGCTATGCCCAACAAGACTATATGTATGAGTTTTGTGCTGGTAAATTAGAAAAAGATGAAGATCCACTAGAAGCTATTAAAAGAGAAGCGATTGAAGAAACAGGTTATGAGGCTAAAAATATCAAACAATATCCTTTTATGGCACCTACTTGTGGCTATTGTGCTGAGAAAATTTATTTATTTAGCGGCGAGGTTGATGCTTTTAAGGGTCAGAAATTTGATGATGATGAAAATGTTGAAATTGTGGAATTAAGTTTAAAGGAAATTGTTGAAATGATTGATGATGGTCGTATCTATGATGCGAAAACGATTTGTATTGTTTATCACTTATTAAAGGAGGAATTAAATGGTAAGTATTAAAAGAATTGTATTTGGAGCGCTAATCGCTGCTTTATATGTAGCAATGTCAGTATCAATTGCAGATTTCTCATACGGACCGATACAGTTCCGCTATGCTGAAATTTTAAGTGTCTTCTGTTTATTTTCTAGTTTTTATATTATGCCACTTACATTAGGTTGTTTTCTAGCGAATCTAATTGGTGTTTTAAGTGGCATAAATGAATTAGGAATAATGGATGCTTTATTCGGTCCAATTGCAACCTTAATATCATGTATTTTAATCTTTAAACTACGTAATAATAAAATTTATAGTTTACCTATCCTAGCCTTATTAATGCCAGCTATCATTAATGCGATTATTATCGGTTTAGAATTAGCGATAGTCTTTGGTGGAAAGGATCAATTACTTAATTCATTTATGATCTTTGGTTCACAGGTATTTTTATCAGAATTTATCATTTGTACGATATTAGGCATTCTAGCGTTAAAGCCTTTTAAAATAATACATAATCGGATAATGCTATGAAAGGTTTATTCATAACACTTGAAGGTGGTGATGGCTCTGGTAAATCAACCATTGCAAGAATGCTTAAAGAACATTATTCAAATTATGAAATAATCCATACTAGAGAGCCAGGAGGATCAGTTATTGCTGAAAAGATAAGAGCACTAATATTAGATCCTGATAATAAGGTACTTGATCCTAAATGTGAGGCTTTATTATATGCAGCTAGTAGAAGACAGCATATCGTTGATACAATTATCCCCGCTCTAAGAAAAGGTGCTATTATTATTTGTGAACGCTTTTTAGATTCTTCTTTAGCTTATCAAGGTTTTGGTCGTGAATTAGGATTTGAAGAGATCTTAAATATTAATTTATTTGCAATCGAAAATATTATGCCTGATATTACCATTTATCTTGATGTTGATAGTAAATTAGGATTAGAAAGGATTGAGAATCGATTAAATAAAGATCGCCTTGATTTAGAAACTAGTGATTTTCATAAAAGAACCCAGGAAGGTTATAAATTCATTAATGAATATTTTAAAAATCGCATTCATATTATTGATGCGAATAAAAATATAAATGAAGTTTTTAATGATATTAAAGCAATTGTAGACAATTTTTTGAAAAGAAAATGATACAAACAGAAATAATCAATAAACTTATTAGTGATGGTAAAAAGAATCAAAATTTACTTTTTACTGGTGAATCATTAGCGGAATTGCTTGATATTGCTAGGGAAGTGGCTTTTAAAATTTTAAGTCATGATCAAAAAATAAGCATTGATCGTATTGTAAATAAGTATGAAAACCATAATCTTAGTAATTTATTTCTAATCGATGGTCAAAAAGAAAAGATTAAGCAGGAACAGATAAAACAAATACTTGAAAAACTAGCTTATAGTAATAGTAGTTTAAAAGTATTAATCTTGCATAATTTTAAAAATGCTAGTTCAAAAGTACATAATATGTTACTAAAGTATCTAGAGGAAAGAAATAATAATCTAACAATTATTATTACCGCTTTAAATAGTAATGAATTATTAGAAACTATTAAGAGTCGTAGTATTGAATTTAATTTTAGACAAAAGGAAGCTAAAGAATTTGAGGATGATCCTTATCTTGAAAGTTTATTTAAAAAGGATTATTACGAAAATTTTTATTTAAAACTATATCCCTTGCTAAGAGAAATGGACTTAGTAAAGGCGAATGATTTTGTTAAGGGATTATTACAAGAAGCTTTTAATAGGGCTAAAATTGATTGTAATATTGAGTTAATGAATATTTTCAACAAGTATTTAAAACGATTAGGTAATAATGTTGATTTAAGAATGTTATTAGATGGACTATTATTTGAGGTAGATAAGTTATATAATATTAATGATGAATGAGTATGTAAAGGTAAAATTCCCTTCTAGTACAAATCGTGAATATATCTTTAAGAATAGTATCGATAATCTTAAAGTAGGTGATTATGTAATAGTTGATAATGAAAGAGGATTAGACTTAGTACAAATTACAGGATTCACTCAAAAGGGAAATGATGAAACGGAACATAAGGATGTTTTAAGATTAGCATCCAATGAAGATATCAATACTTATTATGATAATGTTGAGTTAGCACGTAAAGCTAAGCAGTTTTGTCAAGAAAAGGCAGATTCCTTAGGTTTAGATATGCATGTTATTAAGGCGGAGTATAATCTAGTAAAAACAGCTTTATTCTTCACTTATATTTCAAGTGCTAGAGTTGATTTTAGGGATTTACTTAAAATTCTCACTGCCAATTTTAAAGCTAGAATTGATTTAAGGCAGATCGGATCACGTGATAGAGCTAAAATCAAAGGTGGACTTGGTGTATGTGGTCAGGAATTATGTTGTTCACGCTATATGAAAGAGTTTGAAATTATTAGTGTTAATATGGCTAAAAATCAACTGCTTGCAATTAATTCTAATAAATTATTAGGTCAGTGTGATAAGCTTAAATGCTGTTTACTATTTGAAAATGAAGCCTATGTCGATCTAAGAAAAAATCTTCCAAGTATCGGTTCCTATGTCACTAATGAAGAAAATGTTTTTCGTTTAAGCTCGATGAATGTTTTAAATCGTACATGTAAGATCGAAAATCGTGAAACTTCATTATTTTTGAGTATTGATGACTTATTAGCGAATTATCGCTTTATTAAAAATCCAAATGTCAAATAAAATTTTATATATTGTCGCAAGTCCCATTGGTAATCTTGAAGATATGAATCAATTGGGGATTCGCTATTTAAATGAAGCTGATTATATTGCGGTAGAAGATAGTAGAGTTAGTTTAAAATTATTAAATCACCTTAAAATCAATAAAAAACTACTTAGTTATCATAAATTCAATGAAGATAAAGCAAGCTTAAAGATAGTTGAATTAATTAAACAAGGATTTAAAGTTGCTTTATTATCTGATGCTGGTTTCCCTTTGATTAGTGATCCTGGATATAATTTAGTATCTAGATGTCTTAATGAGGAAATTAAAATAGAGATTAGTGGTGGTGCTAATGCAGCACTATACGCTTTAATTAAATCAGGATTTGATACCAATCATTTCCTTTTTTACGGTTTTTTAAATCATAAGGAAACTAAGGCTAAAAAAGAACTTGAAGAATTAAGTAAGATACCATATACTTTAATTTTTTATGAGTCAGTACATCGTATTAATAATAGTCTAAAATTATTATATGAAGTTTTAGGTGATCGTAAAGTTTGTGTTTGTAAAGAGCTTTCTAAATTATATGAAGAAGTTTTCCACTTTAATTTAAGTAAGCATCATCAATATAATTTCACTAAGGGTGAATATGTGATAGTTGTAAGTAAAGCAGAAGTTAAGAATGATAATACTGATGATTTTACTAAGCAATATAATGAGTTATTAAAGCTAGGTCTTAGTAAGTCGATGGCTGTTAAAATATTGGTTAAACTTTTTAATGTTAAAAAGAAAGATTTATATCTTTATAGCATCAATGAAGACTGAGCGTTTTACTGGAACTTAAACATTAAAAGTATTAAGATATTATCGTAGTGTAGAATCAAATAAGCTTTTAGAATTAATTCAAGTTAATTCTAAAAGCTTAACATTAAATACTACAATATACCATACTCTTTTTAAAGGACTGTAATTTTTACAGTCTTTTATTATAATAGGTTAAAATAATATGAAAATAGAATTTTTGGCTATTAATATGTTATAATCATTAAGGATTAAAGGAATTAAAATGCGAAAAAAATATTTTATAAGTTATTTAATATTATTAAATTTTATTATGTTAGGATTAAGCAGTTCCATAAAAGCGTTTGATCTTAGTAAGCATTATAAAGCAGATAGTGATCGTGATGGCATAATTGATATTTATGATCAAAATCCTAATGAATGGGATGTTAGTGATCGTGATTTACGTTTCTTTATGGAATTAATTTATCGTGATCCAGCTTTTATTAAAGATATATTTAACAATAATCAAACAAGAATTGATGAGTTTAATAGGGATAAATTAAATAGTGCTGCTGATATTAGGGAAATGATTAATGATTGGCAATTTGTTAAATATTTTGATTATGAAAAAACAAGTGGTTTTTTTGCTGGTATTTTTAAGAATGCTAATCAATTAATAGTTGCGATTAGAGGAACTAATAATGCTGTTGATAATAAATCTAATATCAGTATTGCCTTTGGTGCAAGACCTGCTCAAGTTGATCATTTAAAGGAAGTTAAAGATTATTTAGTAAGCAATTATCCAGATTCTAAATATTATCTTACTGGTCATTCCTTAGGAGGATATTTATCAGCTTATTTAGCATCTGATTCAAGTCTTTTATATAATGATGCAAGACTTATTCATGCAGCAATTTTTAATGCTCCAGGTATTCCTGCTAATCTTTTCTCAGGCTCCACTCATCGCAGTGTAGCTAGTAATAATGACCGTAATACTAGTTTAAATAGTCCTAAGTTTAAATTAGCAGATAAACGTTTTAATTTAGAAAAGTATAAATTTCAACCTTATGGCATCCATGGTGATGTAATTAATGGTATTGATAAATATGAAAATACTAGGTGGTCAAATTCTTTAAATGATAGTAATAAACACTCTAGTACTAATTTTGTTTCATTAAAAAAAGATCCTAATTTTAGAAATTGGTTTTCTAGTGGTTATCGCTTAGATAAGGCTTATTTAAATCTTGATAGTGACAATGATGGTATAAGTGATATTGATGAATTACATATTGGAACTGATTATTTAAAACTTGATAGTGACAATGATGGTTTTGGTGATCTTATTGAATTATTAGTAAGCTCAAATCCCCTAGATCAAAATCAAAAACCAAAACTAAGTGATTTATATATTATTTCAGCTACTGGTGGTTTAAATTTAAATAAACGTAGTGAACTAAATGAAGAATTAGTTAAATCTAAGGTTATTTCTATTCTTAAAGAAGACTTAAGAAAATATGATAAGCAAGCAGCTTTAGTTACTCAAAATGTTAATTATCAATTACTTGATTATCCTGACGATATTAGTAAGGCAGGATATAATTTCAAGGTTAGGGTTAAAGGACTTTTTGCTGATGGTAGTGAATCGAATATCATTAATATTCCAATTAAAATTGAAGAGAATAAGATTATCAGCGCAACTAATATTAATGAACTTAAAAA
>JAEWGY010000068.1 GCA_023388035.1 Bacillota bacterium
ATTTTAAGAAGGAAAGAATTAATCTTTTTACTGATTGATTTTCTTAATAATTCTAATTGATGATCATCCTGTAGTAATTCTCTTGAAATATTTAAATTTAAATCATTTGAATCAACAATACCCCTAATAAAACGATATCCTTCATTTACTAATTCCTTAGCATTCTTTTTGATAAATACTGATTTAGCATAGAGGTTTAAATTCTGATCATAATCTTGATTATAGAAATTGCTAGGAGCTCTGCTAGGGATATATAATAGTGCACTATAAGATGGATTACCTTCTAAATTAAAATGTAAATGAGCTAAAGGATTTTCGAAATCATAAAAATTCTCAGTATAGAATTTATTATAATCCTCATCACTTATTTCACTTTTAGCCTTTTTCCAAATTGGTTTTAAGGCATTAATGGTTTCTTTTTCATCATTTAAATAAATAGGATATTTTATAAAATCAGAATATTTTTTAATAAGTGATTTAATTTCATAGTCTTCAAGATACTTATCATAATTTTTAGTATCACTATTAGCTTTTAAATGTAAAGTGATACTCGTACCTCTAGTTTCCTTATTTGCCTCACTAATTTCAAAACCTTCACTACTTGCGGTGAATTGATATGCTTTATCAGTATCATAGCGTTTAGTTAGTACCGTAATTTTATCCGCAATCATTAAAGCACTATAAAAACCAACACCAAAATTACCAATTATTTCATCATCCTGTAATTGATTTTCATTTTTAAACTTAGATGATCCACTAGCTGCAATGGTACCAAGATTAGTTTCTAAATCATATTCATTCATACCGATACCATTATCTTCAAAAGTTAATAATCTTTTTTCTTTATCGATATTGATTTTAATACTTAATTCACCTAAATCAATTTCGGTATTTTGTAAGGCTAAAATTCTAATTTTATCCAAGGCATCAGAAGCGTTAGAAATCAGTTCCCTAATCGCAATATCATTATTAGTGTAAATAGAGTTAGCCATTAAATCAAGCATACGTTTTGATTCAGTTTTAAATTCTTTCATACTACCTCCTTAGCACTCTTAATACGTGCTTGCTAATATTATAGCATATCATGAACTAAATAATAAATACATATGTTATAATTTATTTGATGGCAAAGCTTGAGTAAAGGTGTTGACAAGCCATAGTTAATATATTATTATTGATTCAGGCGTGTTATCGTTTGAGCATTAGCCATCAAGTAATTTTAATATTATTTGATGGCTTTTTTAATTGGAGGTATTATGTTTAATTTATTTAAAAAGAAAAATGATCATGGCATAGTAAGTCCTTGCGATGGTGATTATGTTGCTATGCACGATATCGAGGATGCAGTTTTCTCGAAGGCAATGATGGGTCCATGTTTTGCGGTTAGACCAGCTAATGAAAATGTCTATGCACCAGTAGAAGGCACGGTAGCGATGATTTTCCCTACTAAACATGCTTTTGGTATTAAAATGAATGATGTTGATGTAATTGTTCATATTGGTATTGATACTGTAAATCTTCAAGGTGAAGGATTTGAAGTAATGGTTAAGGAAGGTCAAAAAGTTAATAAGGGCGACTTGTTAGCAAAAGTTGATTTTGACTTAGTTAAAAAGAATGGTTATAAAACAGATGTAATTGTAGCCTTACAAAATGTTGAATTAGATTATGAAACCGGACTTAATCAAGTTAAAGCTGGTGATCATATAGCTAATGTCAAATAAAATTTCTCAAGTTTTAAATCACAATACAATTATTGTTGAATATGGAGAGAAAGATTGGATTATCTTTGGCAAAGGAATAGGTTTTAAAAAGAAGATAGGAGATAGTTATGATCCTAGTTTAGCGGTTAATACTTATCTACTTTTAGAGGATGATAAGAATCGTTATTTACAATTAATTTCTAAAATTAATAATGATATATCATATGTTTCAGAAAGAATCATCTCTGATATGGCATTAGAATTTGGAAATAGTTATAATAAGAAAATTCACGTTTCCTTACTGGATCATCTTAATTTTGCGATTAAAAGATATAAAGATAATCTTGAGATAAAGCATTTCTTTGATGAAGAAGTAGCGCTAATTTATCCTAAGGAATATCAATTTTCCCTAAAGATGCTAGGATATATTAATGATCGTCTCAGAATCAGATTACCCCGATCTGAAGCTGCAATGATCGCTTTGCATATTAATTCCTGTTTACATAGTGAGGACATTAAGAAAACCAGCTATATTGTCAACATCGTTTCCGATGTCCTTAATTATTTAGAAAATGAATATGGGATGATAACTGACGATTTACTTAAATCAAGATTTATTGTACATCTTAAATTTTCAATTAAGCGTAGACTTGATAATATCAATTTAAATAATGATTTAGAAGAACTTATTAAACTTAAGTATCAAAGATCATATAATATCGCAAAGGATCTTAATGAATATCTTAAATCTAAGCATGATTTAAATTTTAATAATAGTGAAATTTGTTTCCTAGCCCTGCATATTCATAATATCTTTAATTTAAGGGAGGATCTATGCTAACAAAAATAAAGGGTAAGCTTGTTGTATCATGTCAAGCCTTAGAAAATGAGCCTCTTTATGGATCTTTAATAATGGGTAAGATGGCACTTGCAGCTAAGATGGCTGGAGCCTGTGCAATTAGAGCTCAAGGAGTAAAAGATATTGAAGAAATAAAAAGAAATGTTGATTTACCTATCATTGGTATTATCAAAAGAGAATATTCAGACTCTAAGGTATATATTACCGCAACTAAGAAAGAGGTATTAGAATTAGTTGCTGCTAAGGTGGATATGATCGCCTTAGATGCTACTGATCGCATTAGACCAAATGGTGAAACACTTAAAGAATTAATTGATTTAATTCATAGTCATAATATTTTGGTAATGGCTGATTGTAGTAAGCTAGAAGATGCTATTAATGCAGAGCGTTTAGGAGCAGACTGTGTGTCTAGTACGCTTGCAGGATATACTGATGATACTTTTAAGACCGAAGGACCTGATTTAAAACTCTTAAAAGAAATGATTAAAAATGTTAATATACCAATTATTGCTGAAGGTCGTATTCATTATCCTACGCAGCTAAAAGAAGTTTTTGATTTAGGTGTGCATAGTGCTGTGGTTGGAGGTGCGATCACTAGACCTTTAGAGATAGCCAAACGATTCATAAGCGTAATAGAAGGAGAACTAGATGTTTAAAAATTTACAAAAACTAGGTAAGGCCTTCATGTTGCCGATTGCGATATTACCAGGTGCTGGTTTATTACTTGGTGTGGGTGGAGCCTTCTCTAACCCTGCAACTATCGCAACATATCCTATCCTAGATAATCATATTTTACAAACTATCTTCATAGTGATGAAGAATGCCGGTGAAGTTGTCTTTTCAAATTTACCAATTCTTTTATGTATTGGTTTAGTAATTGGTTTATGTAATGGTGATAAGGGAACTGCTGCTCTTGCTGCCTTTGTTGGTTATGTAGTAATGAATCAAACTGCTCAAGGTTTACTTAAGGTATTCCCTAAAGAAGGTGTTAATTCAATTGACACTGGTACTGTAGGTGCTATTGTAGTCGGTTTTCTAGTAACATGGTTACATAATCGTTATCGTAATATTCAATTACCACAAATTTTAGGTTTCTTTGGTGGAAGTCGTTTTGTACCTATTATATCTTCTTTAATTTCAATTTTTATAGGTGTCTTCTTCTTCCTAGTATGGCCTTCATTCCAACAATTATTATTAAATGTTGGTGGTGTTATTAATAGTACTGGACCAATTGGTACAGGTATTTATGGGGCCTTCTTAAGACTTTGTGGGGTAATTGGTTTACACCATGCTATTTATCCTTTATTCTGGTATACAGAACTTGGTGGCGTTGAAATGGTTAATGGCGTTCAAGTAGTTGGTGCTCAAAAAATTGCCTTTGCTCAGTTAATTGATCCTAATCATGTTGGTTTATTTACTGAAGGAACACGTTTCTTTGCTGGTAAATTCGCGATGATGATCTTCGGTTTACCTGCAGGCTGTCTTGCTATGTATCATATGATTGATAAAGCGAAGAGAAAAAAATATGCAGGTTTATTCTTAGGGGTTGCGCTAACATCAATTTTAACAGGTATTACAGAACCAGCTGAGTTCATGTTCTTATTCGTTTCTCCTGCTCTTTATTTAATTCATACCTTCCTTGACGGTATGTCATTCTTATTAACTGATTTATTAAATATTAATGTTGTTAATACTTTCTCAGGCGGTATTATTGACTTTACTTTATTTGGTATCTTACAAGGAAATGATAAAACTAATTGGATTAGAATTATACCTTTAGGTATTTCTTATTCAGCGATCTACTATATTGTCTTTAGAGCCTTTATCAAATTCTTTGATGTTAAAACTCCTGGTAGAGGAAATGAGGAGAGTGAAGAAGAAGTTAAGGTAGAAACTAAAGCAAGTCTTAAAGAGGATGCACTTAAGATTATTGAAGCGCTAGGAAATAAAGAAAATATTGAACATGTTGATGCATGTATTACTAGACTTCGTGTTTCAGTTAAGGATGCTAGTCTTGTTAATAAACAAGTTTTAAAACAACTCGGTGCTGTTGATGTCTTAGAAGTTGGTGGTGGTATTCAAGCTATTTATGGAGCTAAGGCCATCTTATTTAAGAATATCATTAATGATCTTTTAGGTTTAGAAGAATAATCGACGTAAGTCGATTTTCTTTTATGTTATAATTAGATAGAGGTTAATATGGAATATACACTAGCAATATTAGCTGCTGGTCTTGGTTCAAGATATGGTGGCTTAAAACAAGTTGATTATGTTACTGAAGAAAATGAAGCAATTATAGATTTCACTATCTTTGATGCTATAGAAGCAGGATTTAATAAAATCGTTTTTATCATAAGACCTGAGCATCAAAAACTTTTTGAGGAGAATTTTGCATATAAAATAAAAGATAAGGTTAAGGTAGTTTATGCCTTTCAAGAATTAAATAAGGTACCTGATCCTAGTTTAATTGATCCGGAAAGAGTTAAAC